>JBCDIP010000382.1:0-4113 GCA_038748855.1 Pseudomonadota bacterium | reverse complement strand
GCGCCGGCCTCACCGCACCCCTTGATGCCAAGGGGGTTGGTTGGGCATTCGGTGACTGTGAAGCCAAGCCTGAACTCGGGGAAATCCGAAGCACGCGGCATGCAATAGTCCATGTAGGAGCCTGAAAGGAGCTGACCCGTCCCGTTGTCATAAACAGCGTTCTCGGTAAGCGCCTGTCCGACACCTTGTGCAATGCCGCCATGGACCTGACCCTCAACAATGTTCGGGTTGATGATGTTGCCGAAATCGTCCACGGCCACCCAGTCCACGATTTCCGTGACACCGGTGTCCGGATCCACCTCAACTTCGCAGATGTGGCAACCGGCCGGGAAGGTGAAGTTGGCCGGGTCATGGAACGCGCCTTCCTTCAGACCAGGTTCGATCTGGTCAGTGGGGAAGCTGTGCGCCACGTAGGCGGCCAGCGCCACCTCACCAAAGGCCATGGCTTTGTCGGTGCCCTTCACGGTGAACGAGCCATCCTTGAACTCGATATCGCCTTCAGCTGCTTCCATGACGTGGGAGGCCACCTTCTTGGCTTTGGCTTCCACCTTATCGAGCGCCTTGGAGATCGCGGTCATGCCCACGGCCCCTGAACGAGACCCGTAGGTGCCCATGCCGAACTGGACCTTGTCCGTGTCACCATGAACGATCTCCACCTGATCGATCGGAATGCCAAGCCGGTCGGAGACCAACTGAGCAAACGTGGTCTCGTGGCCCTGGCCATGGGAGTGAGAGCCTGTGAGCACTTCGACATTGCCCGTGGGGTTGACGCGCACCTCAGCGCTTTCCCACAAGCCAACGCCTGCTCCCAGCGAGCCCACAGCCGCCGACGGAGCAATACCGCAGGCTTCAATGTATGTGGAGAATCCGATCCCGCGGAGCTTGCCCTTGCGTTTGGACGAAGCCCGGCGCTTCGCGAACTGATCGTACTTGATCAGAGCGCATGCCTTGTCCAGGCTGTCTTGATAGTCGCCGCTGTCATAACACATGATGACCGGTGTCTGGTGCGGGTACTCCTTCACAAAGTTCTTGGAGCGGAATTCCGCAGGATCCATACCCAGCTCGCGCGCTGCGGTTTCCACAATGCGCTCCACGAGGTAAGTGGCCTCAGGCCGCCCTGCCCCGCGATATGCGTCCACAGGTGCGGTATTCGTGTAGACCGCATCAACTTCCGCATAGATGTTCGCGATGTTGTACTGGCCGGAAAGCAACGTGGCATAAAGATATGTGGGAACGCACGAGGCAAAGGTCGACAGGTACGCGCCCATGTTGGCGGTGGTTTTCACCCGCAGCCCTAAGATCTTGCCGTTGCCGTCTACAGCCATCTCCGCTTTCGACACATGGTCGCGGCCGTGCGCGTCCGATAAGAAGGCTTCATCGCGCCCGGCTGTCCACTTAATAGGCCGGCCCACCTTCTTTGATGCCCAGACACAGACTGTTTCTTCGGCATAGATGAAGATCTTGGAGCCAAAGCCGCCGCCCACATCCGGAGCAATCACACGCAGCTTGTGCTCTGGCGCAATGCCGATAAAGGCTGACAGAACAAGCCTGGCCACGTGGGGGTTTTGAGATGTGGTGTAGAGCGTGAAGCTGTCCGATCCACCATCATAATCGCCGATGGCCGCGCGTGGCTCCATGGCGTTGGGGATGAGACGGTTGTTGACCAGATCAATCGACGTCACATGAGCGGCAGAAGAAAACGCCTTATCAGTCGCGGCTTCATCCCCGATGGCCCAGTTGTAGACCGTGTTGTTCGGGATCTCGTCGTGCACCGAGCCCTTCGCTGACGCAGCCGTAGCCGTGTCCACGACGGCTGGCAGCACTTTGTAGGACACGTCAACCAGCTCACCAGCTGCCTTGGCTTCAGCATAGCTTTCGGCAATCACCACAGCCACATGGTCGCCCACGTAACGCACTTTGCCGGAGGCCAGGATTGGGTGTGGGCCGGCGTTCATGGGCGAGCCGTCCTTGGAATGGATCATCCATCCGCAGATCAGACCGCCGATCCCGTCTGCTTCCACATCTTTACCGGTGAAGACGGCGACCACACCCGGCGCAGCTTCCGCAGCCTTGGTGTTGATGCGGCCAAGCTTGGCGTGTGCATGGGGGCTACGCACGAAGTAGGCGTAGGTCTGTTTCGGCAAGTTGATATCGTCTGTGTAATTTCCCTGTCCGGTGATAAACCGATGGTCTTCTTTACGGGGCACCCTGGCGCCAATACCGCTGTCGCTCATTTGGCATTCCTTCCTTGGAGAATTTTTTCTAGCTCTGCTGTTGGTTCAGTTTGCAGAGCGCGGCTACATCTTCTTGGCGCCGGCCTTAATGGCCTTGACGATGTTGTGGTAGCCGGTGCAGCGACAGATATTGCCCTCCAGCTCATGGCGAATGGTGTCATCCGACAATTTCTTGCCGTGGGTGTTCACCATATCGATGGCCGCCATGATCATTCCGGGCGTACAGAAGCCGCATTGCAAACCGTGATGCTGACGAAACGCTTCCTGCATGGGGTGCAGGGAGCCGTTAGCAACACCTTCGATCGTGGTAACTTTCGACCCGTCGCAGGCCGCCGCCAATTCAGTGCAGGCTTTCACGGCTTTCCCGTCCACGTGCACCACGCAAGCACCACACTGCGACGTGTCACAGCCGACATGTGTGCCGGTTAGACCGAGGTGCTCTCTTAGAAACTCTACTAGTAGTGTTCGGCCCTCAACAGAACCGCTCACATTCTGGCCGTTTACGACCATACTCAAGTCAGGCATTTAACTTCCTCCCGCATGACCTAGCGTTATCGTTTCAGTTACGAGAACTTTCGCGCACCTACCCTTTACCGGTCAAGGCCTTTGGCCCTGATTGCCATGCTACTTTCCACCAGTCGGGCAATTGGCAGCCGTGTGACCCGTTTGACGGCGGCCCTTGTGATCTGGCAGCTTTGGTTTCGCGTTACCTTAAGTGTCTACTGGAGGAAACTCATGAAACCCCTGTCCCATCTTCTTCGTAGCGCTGGCGGCCTGCTTTTGGTGCTAGCACTTACCGTTGCGGCCACAGCTAAAGAGTGGAGCGCTGGTGACAAGGCAGAGTTTCAACGGATCATCAGCAGCCAGATTTCCGCCTTCAAGAGAGATGATGCGGCCAAGGCTTACTCGTTCGCGAGCCCCAGCATCAAAGCAAGGTTCACCAGTTCATCCATGTTCATGAGCATGGTGAAGACCGGCTATCCTGCCGTCTACCGCGCGCAAAGCTTCAGCTTTGAGGGTTTGTCAAGCGAGCTTGGAGATCCCACTCAGCGGGTCAAGCTTATCGGTCCTGAAGGCGCAACCTGGCTCGCCCTCTATGGCTTCCAGCGCCAGCCGGATGGAAGCTGGCGCATTTCGGCTGTGGTTATTGCCAAAGCGCCTGGTGCGGCTGCGTAAGAAGCGGCAATCACGGCCGATTCTCAACCCGCTCGGGGGAATCGATTCTACCGTCCCAAAATGGGTCACACACTCTCTGCGGTCTTAACGGGAGAGCTTGTGAATGGCCTGAAGTAGTTTCTCCACCCCTCCACCTTCAAGGTCTTAAGCCCTAACAATCGGCAGACTTCTGCCGTTTTGGCCCCGCCTCGCAGCGCGTTTGCAGGATTGGTTACGAATGGGTGAATTAATTGTTTCGTAATGGATTATGGTTAACAAAAGCATTATAGCGGATTGATACATATGAATATTGTCTCAATCGCATGATGCTGTTCCGCTATCCCGGCCGACCCGGAATGTCCAAGTAGTTTGGAAAAACAACGTTTCGGGTACTGCTAACATGAACAGCATTCACACCAATATCTCAGCAATGACTGCTTTGCAGTCGCTCAACCAAACCAACAAATCGCTTCTGGAAACCCAGAACCGCATTTCTACCGGTTACCGCGTGGCGACTGCCGCTGACAACGCAGCGTATTTCTCGATCGCAACAACCATGCGGTCTGACAATGCCGCCCTTTCCACCGTTCAAGACGCGCTCGGCTTGGGTGCTGCCGCGGTTGATGTGGCCTACACCGCCTTGGAAAACACGATCTCGGTGGTTGAGGACATTAAGACCAAGCTGGTCGCCGCTCGAGAGCCGGGCGTCAACCGTGTCGCGGTG
>JBCDIP010000381.1:0-4125 GCA_038748855.1 Pseudomonadota bacterium | reverse complement strand
CGCGACTGCTCGGTGACTTTCTTAAAGTCAAAATCTAACGGCGCCTCGTTTTTGCGGTACAACATCATGAAGCGAACGACGTCCGGACCCACCTCATCCACCACGTCTCTGAGGGTGATAAACTCGCCTGCCCGCTTGGACATGCGCACCGGTTCACCGTCGCGCAGGAACTTCACCAACTGGCATAACCGCACCACCACAGTCGCCTGATCCCCGGCCACGGCCTGGCAAACGGCCTGCAGACGCTTCACGTAGCCGCCATGATCTGCGCCAAGAACGTAGATCATCTGTTTGAATTCACGGGAAAACTTGTTGTGGAAGTAGGCCACATCAGCAGCAAAGTAGGTGTAGGCGCCGTCTGACTTCATCAGCGCCCGGTCGATATCATCACCAAAGGCCGTGGCCTTGAAGAGGGTCTGCTCGCGGTCCTCCCAGTCCTCAGGCACCTGGCCTTTGGGTGGCGGGAGCCGGCCCTCAAACACCAGATCGCGCGCGCGCAACTCGGCAATGGACCTATCGATCTCGCTTGAACCGTCGGGGCCGGTATCGTGCAGGGACTGTTCTGAGAAAAACAGGTCATGCTCGATATTGAGCGCCTTCAGGTCATCGCGGATGATCTCCATGTTGAAGTCGATGGCCGCGCGGCGCAGTAAAGGCAGCCAGTCGGCCTCGGCCATCTCCATGAGCGAATCGCCATGCTCATCGGCGAGGCGCTGGCCCAGCGGGACCAGATATTGCCCCGGATAGAGGCCTGAGGGGATTTCGCCGATCTCCTCACCGCAGGCTTCGCGGTAACGGAGGTAAGCGGATTTCGCCACCACGTCGATCTGAACACCGGCGTCGTTGATGTAGTACTCTTTCGTCACCTCATAGCCCGTGGCGCTGAGGAGGCTTGCCAAGGCGTCACCAAAGACAGCTCCGCGGCAATGGCCCACATGGAGCGGCCCGGTGGGGTTCACGGAGACATATTCAACGTTGACCTTCTCGCCCGCGCCCAGCGTGGAAGCGCCATAGTCGTCGCCGGCCTGCAAGGCCGCGCTCAAGACTTTCGGCCAGAACTCAGGCGCCAGGCGCAGGTTGATAAAACCGGGACCGGCCACCTCAGCGGACGCCACATCCTCATGGGACGCGATCAGCGGCACCAGCAGATCGGCCACAGCCCGCGGCGCCATGCCGGCGGGTTTGGCCAGGATCATGGCCGCATTGGTGGCGATTTCGCCGTGGGAGGCATCGCGCGGCGGCTCCACGGCCACCCGCTTGGTGTCCACCTCGGCCGGCAGCTGGCCTTGAGCGGACAGGTCAGCAATCGCATCGCTCACGACGTCACTGAAATGGGCAAAGATATTCACGGTCTGGAGATTTCACTGTTTCGGCGTGGCGCGTGCTCTGGCTCTGCCACCCTCATGGCCGCATATGCGGATTTTTCGACTAGCGGATTAGCTGAAAAGCCGATCCAGGTCAAACAATCGCTTGTGCTCGTCAAGCGCGTAACGATCGGTCATTCCGGCTATAAAATCGCTTATATGTCTTGCCCTTACTCTCTCCTCTTGAAGTTCATTGTCGAGCCTCCATCCCTCCGGCAACGCGTCTTGGTTCGCCATGTAAGCGTCGAACAGATTGGCAACCACGCGCTGGGCCCTGGCCATGATGTCCATAACCCGTTCGTGCTTGTACATGCGCCTCGACAAAAAACGCTGCAGCACCCTGTTGTCTTCGGTCATCTGCGCAGAGAACGCCACCAGCGGCCGGCCCATCTGGCGCACGTCGTCTGCGCTCTCGATCTTCGCCTTTTGGGCCCGTTTGCGGGTTTCGGCCACCACGTCACCGACCATGGTGGAGATCACCCTGCGAACGGTTTCGTGCACCATCCTGGGGCGCTCCAGCTCCTGATAGGTGGAAAGGACCGTGCTGAGCGCCGCTCCGGCAAGGGGCACGTCGGCCAGATCGATCACGTCAAACAGCCCTGCCCGCAAGCCATCATCGATATCGTGAGCGTTGTAGGCAATGTCGTCCGCTATGGCCGCCACCTGGGCTTCCGCAGAGGCATAAAGGTCAGGTTTCAGGGCGCTGAAATGCTCAAAGTCGCGGTACCCCGCGGGAAGCTCGGCAATGTCTGCCACGGGCCCATTGTGCTTCAACAGCCCTTCCAGGCTCTCCCAGCTAAGGTTCAGTCCGTCAAAGTCCGCATAGCGGCACTCCAGCTTGGTGACGATCCTGAGCGTTTGGGCGTTGTGATCAAAGCCCCCCCACGGCCTCATACAGGCGTCCAGCGCCTCTTCTCCCGCATGACCGAAGGGCGTGTGTCCAAGATCGTGGGCCAGGGCCAGCGCCTCCACCAGGTCTTCCTGCAGGCCCAGCATGCGCGAGATCGAACGGGCGATCTGGGCCACCTCCAGGGCATGGGTCAGGCGGGTGCGGTAATGATCGCCCTCATGGGACACGAAAACTTGCGTTTTATGCTTGAGCCGGCGCAAGGCGTTGGAATGCACCACTCGGTCCCGGTCGCGCTGGAAAAGCGGGCGCTCAAGGCTCTCCGCCTCCGGGAAGAAGCGGCCGGGGCTATTGTCTGAAAAGCTGGAATAGGAGGCGCGCTTGGCGTTCATGATCACGAAGGTTCCCGCCCTTGCAGCATTGACATTCCGTTCACCTCATCTAGATAGAGATCTGAAGCTCTGTTTTGGCTCCACCAACGAAGGGTCCTGTTCATGACCAGCGCCATCGAAGCCAGTGTGACCGTCTCTGCCGCCGCCGCCAAGCGGATCGGCGCGATTCTGGCCACTGAACCCGACAAGAAAGCTCTCAGGGTTATGGTCTCGGGCGGAGGCTGCTCGGGCTTCCAATACGGCTTTGAGTTGGCCGGTGACGCCAATGAAGATGACCTTGTGTTGGAACGTGACGGCATCAACGTCTACATCGATTCCATTTCCCTGATGTATATGGAAGGTTCGGAGATCGACTTTGTTGACGACCTGATCGGCCAATCCTTCCAGATCAAAAACCCCAATGCAGTCGCAGCCTGCGGCTGTGGTACCAGCTTCTCGATTTGACCACATCATCCCATTGAGCCGGGCCGACCGCCGCTTGGACGCTGCGCATGCCTGCTGTGAATATTTTCCACAGCCCTTTTGGCACTTTCAGGCCCTTGCATACACCCGTGAGCTAGCGCACAGATTTGCACACTCCGGAAACCATCGCATTGATAGAAATATTTTTCCTTCAACTTATTTTTTCTCAACAATTTTGATAATTTAGAGTGTATTTTCGCAAACATTCACCTTTTGCCGGGCACGGCTAATACAGCAGTGTGCATATCTAACATCGCAATCGAGACCGCAAAGTTACGGTCGCCGCGCTCACCGCTCGCCCCTCCGTTCAAATTCGAACCACCAAAGCACACAATGCACACAGCCACGCACATAATGATATGTGCTTAATGCGCATTTCTATATGCATTTGATTATGGTAAATTTTCTGCTCTGAGCCACCGCAAAAAAGCACGCTTTGACCGATCCCTTCAGCGTTGGCATCAGCACTCGCGGCAGCGGTGGGCAAAGGGAGTAATTAACTCTACGGGTAGGCCCAAATGGCGATGAGCCAAGCCACCAGGAGCAGGCCCGCCACAAACCCAACGCACTTCAACTGGAGCATCACATCATCTGCCCAATTGCGGTCAAAGCGCGCCAACAGCCATCCTCCGCCAAGTCCCATGAAGAAGCCGAGCACGTGGGCCATGATGTCCGTGCGCTCACCGCTGAATCCCAGGAAGGCCAGAAGCATGAACCCGCCTGCCAAGGGCGCCCAGCGACGCAAGCTCCTAAACGTCCGCCTGCCCTCCTCGACCTCACTTTGCCGTAACGCAGCCAGAAGGCCGATGCCGGCAAACAGCGCCGTGGAGGCCCCGATCGACGTGTGCGTGTCGGCATGCAGATAGGCGTTCGCCAAATTACCCACAGTCCCTGCCGCAACCATCGCCGCCCAGGCAACGCCAGAGCCCACAAGTTGGGCCAGAAGGAAGAAAAACACCGTGCCGAACACCAGGTTGCCCAACAGGTGCGCTGAGCTTGCATGTAGCGTCAGGGCGGTGACGGCGCGCCACCACTCCCCGTCCATAATCAATCCGGCCTG
>JBCDIP010000380.1:0-4128 GCA_038748855.1 Pseudomonadota bacterium | reverse complement strand
GATTGGGCAGCGACGACAAAAAGCCATCCAGCTCGTCTGTGAGCCGGCGCTCTTCGCTCTCCCCGTTTTGGATGAAGCTTTTGAGCTCAGCCACCTCGTCGATCAGCGCCTGGGCCGCCGTTTCATCGCCGGAGGCCTTGGCCTTGCCGATGTCCTTGGAGGCTGCGTTGCGGCGCGTCTGGGCCTCTTGCAGCTTTTGCACATGGTCCCGGCGCGCCTGGTCCAGCTTGAGCACGTCTTGGGAGGTGGGCCCCACGCCTCGCCTCGCCAATCCGGCGTCAAACGCTTCAGGGTTCTCACGTATCCATTTTATGTCGAACATGGGCTTCGTCGGTGGGCTGCAGTGATGATTTGGGTGTGGGCGCTAAAAGCGCTCATGAGCCCCGTTGTATACGCATCTGTGGGCTGATGCGCTAGCTCCTTCCGCGGGCTGCTTGAAGAAAGTCCGTGACGCGGTATGATCGCCCGCAAAAGTTCAAAAGGGAGGATGGAATGAGCAGGTTCACACGCCGAAGCGCCTTGGGGTTCATGGGGGCGGCCGCCGCTCTGCCGTTGATCGGGGCACCGGCCCTGGCCAACACGAAAATCAAGGTGGGCGCCCTGCGCTTCACCAGCCATTCAGCCAGTTTCGTCGCCTTCGAGCGGGGCTATTTCGCCGCCGAGGGGCTGGATGTGGAGTTCAAGTTCTTCCAGGCCGCCCAGCCCATGGCCGTGGCCATTGCCTCTGGCGATGCCGATTATGCGGTCACCGCCATTTCCGGCGGCCTGATCTCCCTGGCCGATAAGGGCGCGGCCAAGGTCATTGGCGGAGCGCTCTCTGAAGAGGCCGGCATTGACGGTCAGAAGTTCCTGGTCTCAGATGCGGCCTACCAGGCTGGCGCCACGGCTCCCGCTAAGCTGGACGGGAAAACCTATGCGGTGACGCAAGCCGGCTCTTCCTTCCACTATATGGGCGCCAAGATGGCCGCCAAAGAGGGTATTGCAGTGAAATTCCGGCCCCTGCAGAAGGTGGGCGCCATCATAGGAGCGCTGAAATCGGGCCAGGTGGATGCCTGGTCCATCGTGCCCCACATCGCCAAGCCACTGGCCAAATCCGGCAAGGTCCACATTATCGGCAATGTGGCCGACTATCTGCCCGACTACCAGGTGACCACGGTCTTCACCTCCGCGGCCAATGCCGCCAACCAGCGGACGAAGACCGAAGCGTTCCTGCGTGCCTTTTCCCGCGGCGCGGCCGATTTCAACGCGGCTCTGGTGGACAAGAGCGCCGGGCCTGAAGCGGCTGAAGAGATGGTCAAGCTAATCCACAAATATGTCTACACCGACCGGCCCTACGAGAAGGCCAAACCCAGCATCGTCAACGGCGCCATGCGCATCAACGAAGGGGCGAGCCTCAACGCCGCTTCCGTGCGCGATCAGCTGGACTGGTTCAAGGCGGAGAAGCTGGTGAAGGACACAGTCAACTTCGAAACCCTGGTTGACCCCTCTTACGTGAAGGCCAGCTAAGGGCCCCTCCCCAGCGCGCCTTTCATGGATCTGATCCTTAAGAACGTCAGCCACCGGTATGGTGATCTCGCTGTGCTGCAGGATGTGGATCTCTTGGTGCCTGAGGGAAAAATCGTCTGTCTTGTGGGCCCGTCAGGGTGCGGAAAATCGACGCTTCTGCGCCTCATGGGTGGCCTGGAACAGCCGGTTTCCGGGGAGATCGGCCAGGTTGGCGATACCCCGGCTGGGTGCCTCAACCCCCTCACCTACGTGTTCCAAGACTTTGCCCTTCTTCCCTGGCGCACGGTTGAGGGAAATATCTCTCTGGTTCTGGAGGACCATAATCTCGGCGACAACGCAGTTCAGGAGATCATCTCAGATGTGCTGGCGCGCACTAAGCTCTCTGAGTTCCGCAAGGCCCTGCCCAAGCAGCTGTCCGGCGGCATGAAGCAGCGTGTGGCCATTGCGCGGGCGCTGGCGGTGAACCCTGCTGTGCTCCTGTTGGATGAGCCGCTTTCCGCGTTGGACAGCCAGACCCGCGAGCTTCTGATGGACGATCTGGTAGGCCTGTGGTCGCGCCAGAGCTTTACCGGTGTTTACGTCACCCACAATCTCCAGGAAGCCGTCCGGCTCGGCCACGTGATCGTGGTGCTCTCCCGCAGGCCCGGCCGGATCCGCCAGTTGGTGGAGCTGGACACCCCGCTCGATGAACGCCGCCCGGACGACCCCCAGCTCCAGCATCAGCAGCGCGCGCTTTGGGAGGCCATGCGTGAGGAGGCAGAAGCCGCCGATATGGAGCTGGCCGATGTCTGAGCACAAGCCGGTTCGGTTCCGCGGCGGCGGCTTTGCCCCGGTGTCGGTCAAATGGGTGGGCCCCTTGGTCTTTGTGGTGCTGATCGCGCTGATCGAGATCGGCACCCGGACCGGGGTCATCACCCCCCTCACCCTGCCCAAGCCCAGCGATGTCTTCGGCACATTCGTTGAGCTTTGGAGCACCGGTGCGCTCTGGCAGCACCTGATCCCCTCCCTCACCCGGCTTTTGGTAGGCTCGGCGCTTGGGGCGCTGACCGGCGTCGCCATTGGCATCGCCATCGGTCTCTTCTCTCACGTGCGCGCCGGGCTGGTGCCCCTGGTGGCGGCTCTCTTTCCAGTGCCGAAGATCGCGCTCTTGCCTCTGTTCGTCATCTGGTTCGGCATTGATGAGGGCTCAAAATATGCTCTGATCGCGCTTGGCACCTTCACCCCCACCGTGGTGGCCACCTATGGCGCGGTGGACAATGTGGACCGGAGCCTCATCCGCATGGGCCAGAGCTTCGACCTCACCTGGCGCTCGATTGTCTGGAAGATCGTGCTGCCCGGCGCCATGCCCGGCATTCTCTCCGGCCTCAGGATCAGTCTTGCCATTGGCATCATCCTGCTGGTGGCCGCGGAGATGTTGGGTGCCGAGCATGGCATTGGCGCCTACATCCTCCAGGCCGGCTCGCTTTATGATCTGGAGCGGCTGTTTGCCGGGGTGGTCATTCTGTCCGTGTTGGGGGTTGCGGTGAGCGCGGCGATCGGGGCTTTGGAGCGGCGGATGTTGCGCTGGCGGGTTTAGATATCGCCCTTGGCTTGAGAAGCTTCGTGCTTTCGCAGGAACGTGGGCTTGTCTTCGTCATGCCCGCGCAGGCGGGCATCTCGTCGGCAGATCTACAAAAGATCCCCGCCTTCGCGGGGATGACGGTGGGCGTTAGTGGCCATTGCCACCGCTCCCCTGCGAAAGCAGGGGTCCGTAGCTCAGACGCCCAACTCAGCGTCCCGGCGCGCTTCAGCCTCGGCCCGCTTCTTCTCCACCATCACAACCAGGAACACGCTGAGCTCATAGAGCAGCAGCGTCGGGATCGCGAGGCCAAGCTGGCTCACCGGATCAGGCGGGGTCAGGAACGCGGCAACGACGAACGTGAGCACGATGGCATATTTGCGCTTGCTTCTGAGCCCATCCGCTGTCGTCAGCCCCGCGCGCGCCAGCAAGGTGAGCACCACCGGAAGCTGGAAACACAGGCCAAAGGCAAAGATCAGCGTCATGATCAAACTGAGATACTCACTCACCCGCGGCAGCAGAGAAATCGCTGCCTGATCTGCGGTGCCGGTCTGCTGCATGGTCAAGAAGAAAGTCATGGCGAGCGGCATGATCAGGAAATAGACCAGGCAGGCGCCCATGAGGAACAGCACAGGGGTGGCAAGCAGAAACGGCAGAAACGCACCGCGTTCATGCTTATAGAGCCCGGGCGCCACGAACTTGTAGAGCTGGGTGGCGATCACCGGGAACGAAATGAAGAGCCCGCCAAACAGGGCGATCTTGAACTGGGTGAACAGATATTCCTGGGGCGCGGTGAAGATGAGCTTCAGCTCGGCCACATCGCCCGTCGCCCGCTCATACGGGTACAGCAGAATGTTGAAGATATGGTCCGCCATAATGAAACAGCCAACCGCTGCGATTGCCAGCCCGATCACCGCGTAAATCAACCGCTGGCGCAGTTCGGTCAGGTGCTCAACGAGCGGCGCCTGGGTGGCATCAATATCTTCTTGGCTCATTCAGATATCGCCCTCACCCGGCGGTCTTAGCGGCCGGTTGTTTCTTCTTGGCCGCTGCCGCCTTCTTGG
>JBCDIP010000379.1:0-4147 GCA_038748855.1 Pseudomonadota bacterium | reverse complement strand
TCTGGGGCTCCCATGTGATGAGCTTCTGCGCGGACTGCTGGTGAAGCTGTTCTCTGACAAGCAGATCAAAGTGGATGAGGCTGTGATTGCCTACTTGGTGCGCAATATGGAGCGTTCTGGGGATGCGGCCATAAAACTGGTTGAGCAACTGGACCGAATTTCTCTAGAAACCAAAAGTTCTGTGACCCGACCGTTCGTGGCCAAAGTGCTGGCAGATCAACGCGCGGAAACCGCTGCAGAGTGACGGCGGGTGCACAAGCGTTTCCTAAAGTGGCCGTTTAGGGCAAAATGAGACGAACGCAGCGATTGGACCGGTAGCACTTATGGCAGCAGAACAGCTTGATAAGGCAGATCTGGAGCGGCTGGGCAGCGCGTCTGCCGGGGCCGACCGGGACTGGTTCGACGACCCTTCGCGCTTTATAAATCGCGAGATTTCCTGGTTGCGCTTCAACATGCGGGTGTTGGAAGAAGCCCGTAACACCAACCACCCTCTGTTGGAACGGCTTAAGTTCCTGTCTATATCCGGAAACAATCTGGATGAGTTCTACATGGTGCGCGTTGCCGGGCTGGTGGGACAGATCAGGGCGGGCGTTGAGCTGGAGAGCGATGATGGGCTCTCGCCCGCTGAACAGCTGAGACAAGTGCGTGCGCTCGCCGGCAACCTAATGCAGGAGCAGGACAGCCAGTGGAGCGAGCTGGTTGACGAGCTTCGGGTGGCTGGCCTTGAGATCGTTTCACCGGATGAGCTTGACGAGGCTGATCTCGACTATCTCAACAACGCCTTTCTTGAGCAGATGTTCCCGGTGCTGACACCGCTTGCGATCGACCCGGCGCACCCGTTTCCCTTCATCCCCAACAAGGGCTTCACAATCGTCCTTCAGCTGAGCAGGCTCTCAGATGGCCGTCTGATGGACGCCTTGCTGCCGGTGCCTCAACGGTTGGAGCGGTTTGTCCGCCTGCCGGCCCGGATCAGCGGATCAGATCGGCATGCCCGGTTTATCAGCCTTGAGAACTTTTTGAAGCTGCATGTCCCGCAGCTCTTCCCCGGTTATGAGGTGTTGGGCGAGGGCGTCTTCCGCGTGATCCGCGATTCTGACATCGAAGTGGAAGAAGAGGCCGAAGACCTCGTGCGCCTGTTCGAAAGCGCATTGAAGCGCCGTCGCCGCGGGCACGTGATCCGCCTGGAGGTAGATGCTTCTATGCCGGAGCCCATGCGGGCGCTGGTGGCCAAGGATCTTGAGGTGGAAGATGACAGCATCGTCGTGTGCGATGGCCTTGTGGGGTATGCAGACACAGACTTGCTCTACTTGGACGAACGGCCGGATCTAAAGTTCAAGCCGTTCAACGCCCGGTTTCCTGAGCGCATCCGCGATCATGGTGGGGATTGTTTTGCGGCCATCCAGCAGAAGGACATTGTGGTCCATCACCCTTATGAGTCTTTCGATGTTGTGGTGCAGTTTGTTCGCCAAGCGGCCAATGATCCCGATGTGGTGGCCATCAAGCAAACGCTCTACCGTACGTCAAAAGACAGCCCCATCGTGGCTGCCCTGGCCCGGGCAGCAGAGTCAGGAAAATCGGTCACCGCATTGGTTGAGCTTAAAGCCCGCTTCGACGAAGAGGCCAACATTCAGTGGGCGCGGGACCTGGAGCGCGCCGGGGTGCAAGTGGTGTTTGGCTTCATTGAGCTGAAAACCCACGCCAAGCTCTCCTTGGTGGTGCGCAAAGAGGGCAGCCAGTTGCGGTCCTATGTGCATTTCGGAACGGGCAACTACCATCCGATTACAGCGAAGGTGTACACGGATCTGTCCTTCTTTACCGCCGATCCTGCGCTCTGCCGGGATGCCGTGCGGGTGTTCAACTACATCTCCGGTTATGCCGAACCCACTGATCTGGAGGAACTGGCAGCCTCTCCGATGAACCTGCAGGAGCGCATCCTACAGCACATTGATGAGGAGATTGCTCACGCCAAGGCCGGCCGGCCCGCTCAGATCTGGTGCAAGCTGAACTCCCTGGTGGATCCCAAAACCATTGATGCCCTCTACCGGGCAAGCAACGAGGGCGTTCTGATTGACCTTGTGGTGAGAGGTATTTGCTGCCTGCGCCCTGAAGTGCCGGGCTTATCTGAGAACATCCGGGTGAGATCCATGGTGGGCCGCTTCCTGGAGCATTCGCGCATCTTGTGTTTCGGATCGGGCTACGGTTTGCCCCACAAGAAGGCGCGCGTCTACATCGCCTCAGCTGACCTAATGCCGCGCAATCTTTACCGGCGTGTGGAAACCATGGTGCCCATCAAGAACCCCACGGTTCACGAGCAAATTCTCTTTCAAATCATGGAGACGAACTTCCGCGACAACCTGCAGAGCTGGGACATTCTGGAAGACGGCTCTGCGGAACGTATCGAGCCGGTAGAGGGTGAAGCCCCCTTCAGCGCGCACGAGTATTTCATGACCAACCCCTCCTTGTCAGGCCGCGGAAAGGCCGTAAGAGACAAGCTGTCGTCAACGCCGGCCGCCTCCCGGAGACGGTCCAAAGGCATGGCCAAGAGCGGTAAGACGAAGACGTGACCCTTGCTCCTGTGAAACGCCTCAGGGCACCGCGGCTCAAGCCCGTTGCCATCGTGGACATTGGTTCCAACTCTGTCCGCATGGTCATCTATGATGGTTTGCGCCGGGCGCCGGCGCCCATCTTTAATGAAAAGATCCTATGCGGATTGGGCCGCGGCGTAGCGGTGACCGGCCGGCTTGACGATGACGGTGTGGAGCGCGCCTTACGTGCTCTGAACCGGTTCCGCGCGCTGTGCCGCCAAATTGGCGTTAAAGACATTCATGCCGTGGCGACAGCTGCGACCCGCGAGGCCAAGAATGGTGCAGCATTCGTGGCCCGGGCCACTGAGGCGCTTGGAGCCAAGATCAGTGTTCTGTCCGGCCGCAAAGAGGCGGAGTATGCCGCGCTGGGGGTTCTCACGGGCATTCCCGATGCTGACGGCCTAGTGGGCGATCTGGGCGGCGGCAGCTTGGAGCTTGTGGAGATCAATAATGGCGAAATCGGCGGTGGCGTGACGTTGCCTTTGGGGGCATTGCGTCTGATTGATCTGTCGGATGCGAACATGGAGCAGGCACGGGTGCTTGCCGATGCAGCATTTGGCGAGCTGGAACTCTTGCAAGGGTTGAAGGGCCGGAACTTCTATGCGGTGGGGGGAACGTGGCGGAACCTGGCCCGCATTCACATGGCCCACAGCCACTATCCGCTAAACGTGCTCCACTACTATGAGATTGCGCAAACGCCAGCGCAATCCATTGCCAGCCTCGTTGCGGGCCTCAGCCCGGATGCGTTGCGCGGCATGGAAATGGTGCCCAAAAGCCGGGCGGAAACTTTGCCCTACGGCTCCATGGTGATGGACCGGCTGCTGGAAGTTGGTCAGCCCAATAAGGTTGTGATCTCTGCTCTGGGCTTGCGGGAGGGGCTGCTCTTATCCCGCCTGAAGAAGAAGAAGCGGAAAGATGATCCGTTGCTTTCGGCCTGCTGGGATTTTTCAAGGGCGATGGCGCGCTCTGCAGAACACGAAAAAGAGCTCTGCACGTGGATGGATCAGCTGTTCGGCGATGAGGGACAGCCTGAAGATGCAGAAGAACGCCGCCTGCGTCACGCAGCCTGCTTACTGGCCGATATTGGTTGGCGCACGCACCCCAACTATCGCGGCCAACATGCGCTGACCATTGTCTCACAGGCCAGTTTTTCCGGCGTGGATCATCCTAGCCGGGTGTTCCTCGCGCTGGTGGTGTTCTTCCGCTATGTGGGGGTTCAAGGGGACGATGCGCCAAATGATCTGGTGGCGCTTATCGCCGACGGTGCCCAGGACCGCGCGCGGCTGATCGCTGCTGCCACGCGGCTGGCCTATGTGCTCACCGGCGCCATGCCCGGACTGCTGCCCCGGATAAAACTGCAATACACAGCGAAGAAGCGGCTCGTGCTCACGCTTCCCAAGCGCCATCAAAGCCTTCTGGGAGAGCGGGTGCAGAAAAGACTGGCAGAACTTGCCGGACTGACCGGCCACCGCCCGGAAATCGAACTGTCTGCCTAACCAGCTCAGGTGATTATTCAGCTGCTCTCGCCCGGGTGGTTTGACGCGGCTCAATGGTGATCTCAC
>JBCDIP010000378.1:0-4155 GCA_038748855.1 Pseudomonadota bacterium | reverse complement strand
GGCACCGGCAACATCATCTTCCGTACCGGCCGCCACCAGGACGGGGCAAGAGATGGTGCCAAGCTCAGCAGCGGAGATCTTCTGGCGCGAGGCCATGATACAGGACGCGAGCGCCTCAAGGTCGCCGCCGGTGCGTTCCGCGAAGATCCGAAAAGCCCGGGCCTGCGGATCGCTCACATGATCCAAGGACGGAGCCCTTAACCCTGCAGCAATCTCCGGTTCACCCCCCACGCCGTTGATCATGTTTTCCGCCAGGCCTGCCAGGATCGCCGTGTGCACCAGATGACCGGCCTGGATGGCCAGGAGTGCCGTAACCCGGGCGCCCATGGAATAGCCCATGACCGGCACAGGCGGCAGATCCAGATGGGTAATCAGATTGGCCGCATCCTCGGCCATGAGCGGGGCACGGTAGAGTTCAGACTCATAAAGCTTCTCGCTGCGGCCATGACCACGGTGGTCAAAGGAAATGACGCGATAGCCTGCGTCCACCAGCGTTTGCACCCACACCGGCTCATACCAATTGGCCAGAGCGCTGGAGGCAAATCCATGCACCAGCACGATAGGCGGACCGGCGCCCTCTTCGTAATAGGCGATCTCAACCCCGTCCGATGAAAAGGTCTTTGTGGCACTCTGCATTGTTTTCCCTGGCCCGCTTTGTTTCTCATTGAAGATATGCTAATCGCCAGCTATCGCAAGGATCTGTTCGGCGCAATGAGCCGAAAGAGGGAGCATCAAAATGGCCGATAAAGGCACGCCCGTTTTTCACAACGATGCCGGAGTGGACAAAATCTACGTTGGCAGCAAACAGTTCCTTTGCATGGGCGCCAAGCCTCCGTTTGATCATCCCCACATTTATCTCGATATGGGCGACGATGACGAGATCGTTTGTCCCTATTGTTCAACGCTTTACGTGTACGATGCGTCTCTGGCATGGAACGAATCCCGGCCGGCCGAAGCCGCGCTTGTGGACTAGTGGCTGAGACGTCGCCGATAACAATCAGATCCTACCAGCCGGACGACCGTGACGCATTGGTCGGCCTCGTGAGAGAGTTGCAGGGACATGAGCGGGTCATCGAACCGCTGATGATCCCGGAAGAGGACATCGGGCTGGAATACATCTCCCGATTAGAATCACGGATCAAATCTTACGGAGGCAACATTCTCATCGCCGCCGATGCCGGCAAGCCGGTGGGCTACGCCGCCCTCTACCTCAACGTTCCCAGTGATGATGAGGACGAAGTTCCATACAATTACGCGTTGGTGGCTGACGTGGCCGTCACGGCCAGTCACCGTTGCAAGGGCTTGGGAAAGCGCCTACTGACCGCGTGTGAGCAAGCGGCGCGAGAGGCCGGCGCTGAACGCTTCAGGATCTTCGTTCTCTCCCAGAACCACCATGCACGTACGCTGTACGGGGCTTTCGGTTTCCAGGAACGGGTCACGGAGATGGAAAAAGCGCTGAAATAGTGAAATAACATCTCTTGAAACATCACAAGAACACCGCCTTTGGGAGGAGTAAAGAAGAAGATGCGTCTTGAAAACAAGGTTGCCATTGTCACCGGAGCAGCGTCAGGCTTTGGCGAGGGAATAGCCCTGCGCTATGCCCAGGAAGGCTGCGCCGTCATCGCCGCAGACATCAATGATGAGGCCTGCGAAGCGGTTGTCTCGGCCATCAACGATGCGGGCGGCAGGGCCCAGGCGGTGCATTGTGATGTGACCGTACGCGCTGATGTGGCCAACGCGGTTGAACGCGCCCAGTCCGCCTTCGGCCCGCTCACCACCATGGTCAACAATGCCGGCATGCCTCAGCGGGCCCAGCCCATGTTGGATGTGGACGAAGAGACCTTCGACAAGATCTTCGCCGTCAACGTGAAGAGCATTTATCTGGCTGCTCTGGAGTGCGTGCCTCCGCTCACAGAAAATGGCGGCGGGACGATCATCAACACCGCCTCCACAGCGGCCCTCAGCCCCCGGCCCAATCTCGCCTGGTACAATGGCTCAAAGGGTGCGGCCGTCACCTTGACAAAGTCGATGGCCGTGGAACTGGCGCCTCAGAACATCCGGGTGAACGCGCTTTGCCCCGTTGCCGGCGAAACCCCCATGCTGGGCGAGTTCTTGGGCGGCAAGGTCACCAACGAGATGCATGACAAGTTCGTGGCAACCGTGCCCATCGGCCGCCTGTCCACGCCGACCGATATCGCCAACGCTGCCCTGTTCCTGGCCTCTGATGAAGCAGAGTTCATCACAGGTGTGGCTCTGGAGGTCGACGGCGGGCGCTGCATCTAATATAGTCCGAAAAGAACAAAGAGGGCGGCATCTGATGCGCAAGGAGTAATGCCGTGATCCGCAACACCGTGTTAGGACTGGCCGCACTGGGCCTGCTGGCGGCCATGCCGGCAGAGACCCGTGCTGAGAGCAACAACTTTCTCGACCAGTTCCGCTATAATCCTGAGTTCGACAAGCAGAAATACAAACGCTACGAACGTCCGGCCGAACGCCGGATTGGGAATTTTGGATCGACCAATAACTCGTTCAGCGGTTCGGGGGATTCAGGGCTTTATTTTGAACGGCGGCGCATCACCCAGCCCGGCGATATTGGCCTGAAACGCGACGACCAGAACACGCAGATCAACCTGCGCATCCGGTTCTAGCTGCACCAGGGGCCCGCAGAACGCGTTATGCTCATGAAAACGGAGACCACCCAAACAAGCGCGCCCTTGGTTTGGGTTCTGCAGACCGCGCGCGCCGGAGACAGCGCACAGGCCCGAGCACTGGCAGACGCCTTGGGCTGGCCGTATGAGCTGAAAACCCTTCGCTTCAATTCCCTGTTCCACGTGCCCAACAAACTCCTGGGCGCCACCCTCATGTCCGTCGCCCCAGAAGCGCGCAAAGCTCTCAGTCCCCCGTGGCCGGACCTTGTGATTGGCGTTGCCCGCCGCACCGTGCCGGCTGCCCGCTGGATCCGGGCGCAAGCTGGTGGGCACACTAAGCTGGTACAACTGGGCCGCCCCCGGCTTGATCCTTCGCACTTTGATCTGGTGATCAGCACGCCTCAATATGGTCTGCCGGCCCGCAGCAACGTGCTCAGCTTGCCGGTGCCCATTCACGCCCCCATTGCCCCAGATGAGACGGACCTAAACCGCTGGAGCGAGCACTTAAGCCATCTTCCCCGGCCTTGGACAGCTGTTGTCCTCGGCGGGGCGCCTTGGCCCTTTCGGTTTGACGGCGCGGTTCTACAGGACCTTGCGGCCCGGCTTAACGCGCTGAGCGAAGGCAAGGGTTCCTGCATCATCTGCAGCTCACCCAGAACACCCGCGGGCGCGTCCGACGCTCTGGCAAAGCTTTTGAAAGCGCCCAGCTTTGCCCACACCTGGAGCGCAAACGCGCCCAATCCTTACAAGGCCGTCCTTCAATTGGCCGATCAGTTGGTGGTCTCAGGCGACAGTGCCTCAATGCTCGCGGAAGCCTGCTCCACCGGCAAGCCGGTCTACATTTTTGACCTTCCCAACCGCACGCTTTCGCGCACCACCGCCAGCATCGGTCGCGTGCTGTCGCGCACCGGCTTGATCCATCCGCCACGCGACATGCGAGCCGTTCACACACAACTGACCGGACAAGGCCAAGCACAATTGCTGGGTGCACAGGCAAAGGGCAGCCTGACCCAGTTACCAAACCAGCTCCAAATAGCCCGATCACACGTGGTCAACCTGTTTGAGGGCAGCTAAATGCGCACCGCCGCAGCGGCCCTCAGTCTTCTGCTGGCCGCGCTTTGCCCCACGGTACCAACGCTAAACGCGCAGACCCCGCCCCAACAAAGAGAGATTGCGCAGTATCGGGGCCTTTTGGCCGCAGCCGCCAAGGGCGACCTGCCCGCGGTCAAAGCTGAGATCAAAGCCGGGACCGACTTGAACGCGCGGGATTCCAAGGGCCGCACAGCTCTGATGCTCACCGGCTATCGGGAACATCACAATGTGGCTGAGGCGTTGATCAGGGCCGGCGCAGACTTGAATGCCGTGGAGCATCAAGCCTACGACCTTCTAACCATCTCCAGCGTCAAGAACGATCTGAAGATGGTCAACTTGGCCATCGCCGCTGGGGCCAACACCAAGCAAGTCACCAGCCCATATGAGGGCACAGCCCTCATTGCGGCCGCCCATT
>JBCDIP010000377.1:0-4158 GCA_038748855.1 Pseudomonadota bacterium | reverse complement strand
GCCATAATCCTCCGTATAGATGAGGTTTGTGATGGTCTGCTTCTCCGCCTCCAAAGCAGCTTCAAAGCCGGATTCTGCAGCGTTCTGGAGCATGCGCTTGTGATTGACCACCGCCAGCGGCGCGCGCGTCATGATGACCCGTGCCAAGCGTTCTGCCTCCTCTTCCTCCTTGCCTATGGGCACGAGCCTGTTCACCAGACCGATGCGATAGCCTTCCGCGGCATCAATGAACTCGCCGGTCAACACCAGCTCGCGGGCCTTGTTCAGGCCCACAATCATCTGCAACAGCTTGGAGGCCCCGCCGGTGATGGTCATACCCGCATTGGCCTCGGGAAACCCGAACTTGGCATCCTCTGCGGCCACGATCATGTCGCAGTCAATCGCGATCTCAAAGCCGCCGCCCACCGCATAGCCGCGCACGGCGGCGATGACCACCTTGCGGGCCTTGCGGATGATGCGGGGGATTTCCTGAAGGCTTTCGGTGATGTCCTCAACGATGTCGAGGATGGGATGGATTTCACCGCTCTTGATCAAGGGATACTCGTCGAGCGCAACCTTCAAATCATCGCCGGCACAGAAGGCCTTGCCGACGCTTGAGATGATGATGACCTTAACGCTGTCATCATCGGCCGCGTCCTTGAGCGTTGAGACCAAGGCGCGGGCTTCGTCGGGGTTGAAGGCATTCAACAGCTCAGGACGGTTGAAGCGGATCCAGCCGATCCCATCCTTGTTCTCGTACAACAGCTCAGCCATGCTCTCTCCCTTCGTTTGTCACATCAACTTCAAGATTACCTCAGCAAACGCATCCGGCGCCTCTTGCGGTGGGTTGTGGCCGATGCCCTGCATGACGATGCGCTCATAGGGCCCGGTGAAATGGTGCCGCACATCATCTTCGTCAGGTGGCGGGTCCACCATGTCGTCCGTCCCCTGCACGATGATGGTGGGCACCGTGATGTCCGGCTGCTTGGCCAGCTGAGCTTCGATATCCGCCACGGCAGGATCGCCGGGTATGCCGCCGAACCTGTGCCGGTAGGAGTGAATGACGATGTCCACAAAGTCGGGGTTCTCAAACGCTGCCGCAGAACGGGCGTATGTGGCATCGTCGAAATCCCAGTTGGGCGACCACAAGTTCCAGATGTAGTGGCAGAACCCGGTGCGGTCCGCTTCCAGAGATTGGCGCCCGCGTTCGGTGTGGAAGAGGTAGATGTACCAATAGCGCGCCTCCTCAGCAGCTGGCGCCGGTTCATTCGCCCGGGCAATGTTCTGGATGTTGTAGCCCACCCCGCAGCTCACAAGGCCGCTGACGCGCTCCGGCCATAGGGCAGAGACGATGCAGGCGGCGCGCCCGCCCCAATCGTAGCCGGCCAGAACGGCATTAGGGATCTCCAGGGCATCCATCAGCGCCGCAACGTCCGCCCCCAAAGCGGCCTGCTCGCCGGAGCGGGGCGTGTCGCTGGAGAGAAAGCGGGTTTCTCCATAGCCGCGCAGGAAAGGCACGATGCTCCTGAT
Source organism: Pseudomonadota bacterium (assembly GCA_038748855.1). Taxonomy (GTDB): domain Bacteria; phylum Pseudomonadota; class Alphaproteobacteria; order Rhizobiales; family CAJQND01; genus JAAEUE01. The sequence goes on along the minus strand of JBCDIP010000377.1, from coordinate 2,649 downwards.
GCCCTGATCTGCGAGCTTTGCAGCCACGTCCGCGTAACAATCAGGCGCATAGGGAAAACCGTGCAGCAAGATGGCCGTTGGGCCGTCTCTGGGACCATACTCGTCATAGGCGATGTTGAGCGGGCCGGCCTTAACGTGCTTCCTCATGCGCCGTTGCTCGCGTGCCAGGCCTTCTTGTCGAAGGCCACGTGGTCGCCAAAATAGTCCACCATCGGCGTGTCCGAGGGCAGGGTGGCGGCCATGTAGCTGGTGTAGGCACCCTCGATGAAGCGGGTGTGGGGCTGGCGCTTAACCCAAGGCTCGGCAGGCAGAAGCGTGCTGGAGCGGGCAACCACATCCCAGATGTAGTAGTGGTGAGGCACGACGACGGACGGCTTCAGCCGCTCTATGATCTCCGCGATGTGCTGGAAGCCCATGACATGTTGGCTCTCGTCCACAGGCAGAAGGGCAATGTCGATCCTGCCCAAGCGCTCCCAGATGTCATCGGGCGGGTTATGCCGATTGTCGCCCCAGTGAAGGATGCGCAGGCCAGCAGTTTCCACCACGATCAGGCAATTGTCCCAGGAGCGCGGGTTGTTTGGGGGCTCAATGTCGACACCGCCGAACTCCCTGATGATCTTCTTGAAATCGTAGGTGGCGTTTGAGCTGTCGGTGGCGTGCTTATCGGCGATGCCGGTGATGGTGACATCAGCAAACTGATAGGTGCCGATGAGCCGGTCGAGCTGCACGCTGGCATCCAGCCGGTGCAGAGCGTCATGATCGAAATGGGCATGGGTGGAGACCCCGATATCCACTTCGGTGCGGGGGAAGTCGTAGAAGTACCAGTCCCAACGCCGTGTTGGGAGATTGCGCCAGGGGTCGAGCATGATGGTGAGGCCGGACGGAGTGGTGATGCGAAAGGCGGAGCTGCCGAAATAGGCGAGCTCAACGGCGCCGGGCTCGCTGCTGGGAGCTGCGCTTTGGTGCTCGAGCATCCGGTTGTGGTTGGTCTTGTGCTGCCAGGACTGCAGCCCTTCATCCAGATCGGCCATGGGGGCTCCTTCAGGGAGTTTGCTTTTGGCCGAGAGCTTATTGCGGCTGGGGGGCGGTGACCAGGGTAAAACCCCGCGCGTAGCTTCATCTCTTTACCGTCGTCCCCGCCTGCGCGCGGGGATGACGTATTGCTGAAGCGGAACTCAACCATCAAGGCCAAATAGCGCGAATATACTATTCGCTTCAGAGCTTTACGCGAAATTGGGTTCGTTCGGATACAAAGTCATTTAGCATGACATCGCACCTCAAATCATACTTTTAGTGGCAATGTGCTCCCGAGCACTAGCTCAACCGAGCCTCAAAGTCCTCATAACCAAACGAGCGCACCATCTCCAGCTGATCGGTCCGGCTGTCCCACAGCGCAATCGCGGGCAGGGGCGTGCCGTTGAACGTGGTGGCCTTGACCATGGTGTAGTAGGCCTGATCGGCGATCATCAGCCGCTGGCCCACTTCAAGCGGGCGATCAAACCGATAGGTGCCGATCACATCTCCTGCCAGGCACGTAGGCCCGCCAAGCCGGATCACGCAAGGATCATCGCTGAGCTCAATCTCAACCGTCTCCGCCCCCATCACGTCCGGCGTATAAGGCGCCTCGATCACGTCGGGCATGTGGCAGGTGGCCGAAGCATCCATGATCGCGAAATGGCCCTCGGCGGCGCCCTTATCGAGCACCTCCGTCACCAGCACACCGGCATTCAAGGCCACGGCCGTACCCGGTTCCAGGTAGAGCTCCAGCCCGGTGCGGTCCTTCAGCGCCCGCAGCCGCTCAGCGAGACGGTCCACCGGATAGTCCGGCGAGGTAAGCAACTGCCCGCCACCCAGGTTGAGCCAGCTCACCTCCTCAAGCTGGGCGGCAAACTTTGCCTCTGTCGCCGCCAGCAACCGGTCGAACGGCTCATAACCCTGATCGCACAGGGCATGCACATGGAGCCCGGAGATGCCCTCAGGCACACGCTCGCCCAGCGCCTCTGCCGTCGCGCCCAGCCGGGACCAGGGCCCGCACGGATCATAAAGCGCGGTCTCCACCTCGCTGTGGCGCGGGTTAATGCGCAGGCCCGCCGCGCATCCGGCGGGCGCGCCGAAACGCTCAAATTGGCCGACAGAGTTGAAGATCAGATGATCGCTCAGCTCCGCAACCTCCGCCAGCTCGCCGGCCTTGAGACCGGGCGCAAACGTGTGCACCTCGCCGCCATAGCGTGTCGCTCCCAGCCGCGCCTCCCAAAGGCCGCTGGCCGCGGTGCCATGAAGATAGCTGCTGACCAGGTCGGCCACCGCAAAGCAGGAGAACGCCTTCAGCGCCAGCAGCACCTTGGCGCCACTCTGCTCAGAGAGCGTCTGCAAGATGCGCAGGTTGTCTTCCAGCTTAGCCAGATCCAGAACGAAGCAGGGCGAGGGCACCCGGCCGGGGTCAAACCGGGCGAAACTGTCCGCCGTCTCACTCACCGGCGCCGGGCCAACTGCCGTCCAGCGGCAGATCCATCACCGACCAGGAAATGCCAAGCTCAGGCATGAGCGCGAGAAAAGGATCCGGATCAAGCTCTTCCACATTGACCATGGTTTGCGGATCCCAGTCCCCACGGGCCAAAAGCACCGCAGCGGTCATCACCGGAACCCCGG
>JBCDIP010000376.1:0-4162 GCA_038748855.1 Pseudomonadota bacterium | reverse complement strand
GGCATCCAGTTTGCTCATGACTTCTTCCCACAACCAGATGATTGCATTTGGACCCCGGCCGACTGGGCATGGGCGGGCGGTCTTTTGAACATCTTACTGCCGGGGCTCTATTTCGGTGTGCCGGTGGTGGGGCATCGATTTGAGAAGTTCGATCCCGAACGGGCCTTCGCGCTCATGGCCGAGCACGGTGTGCGCAACACGTTTCTGCCGCCGACGGCGCTGAAAATGATGCGGGCTGTGCCCAATCCCACAAGCAAGTATGACCTGAACGTCCGCACCTTGTTCTCTGGCGGTGAGGCGGTGGGCCGCGAGTTGCAGGACTGGTCTATGGAGCATTTGGGCCAATCGATCAACGAGGTCTTCGGGCAGACTGAGTGTAACCTTGTCTTGGCGACCTCAGCAGCGGCGGGCATCTACCGCAAGGGCGCCATAGGCAAACCTGTCCCTGGTCACGAGGTGGCCATTGTAGACGGTGACGGCAACCCGCTTCCTGCAGGCGAAGCGGGCGCCATTGCTGTGCGCCGGCCCGACCCGGTGATGTTCCTGGAATACTGGGGCCAGCCGGAGGCCACGCGTCAGAAGTACATTGGCGACTGGCTGATCACCGGCGATCAAGGCCTCAGCGATGAGGAGGGCTATGTCTATTTCGTGGGCCGCGATGATGATGTGATTACCTCGTCCGGCTACCGTATCGGCCCGGGCGAGATCGAGGATTGCCTGATCGGCCATCCTGCCGTGAAGCTGGCCGCTGCCGTGGGCAAGCCGGATGACCTGAGAACGGAGATCGTCAAAGCCTTCATCGTGCTCAACGAGGGCTTCTCCCCCTCCGATGAGTTGGCGCGTGAGATCCAGACCTACGTGCGCGAGCGCCTGGCAGCCCATGAGTATCCGCGCGAGATTGCCTTTGAGGAAGATCTGCCTCTAACCACCACCGGCAAGGTGATCCGGCGCCTGTTGCGCGAGAAGGTCTAAACCGCCGCCCGCACCGGCAGCAGCGCCCAGAGCGGGAAGTCAAACCGGCGCCTCGCCACCCAGGCCAACAGCCCGCTTTCCAGCATCATGGACGCCATTGTGGCAACCGCGGTGCCCATAAGCCCGTAAAGGGGGATCAGCACTGCATTGAGCGCCACGTTGAACACCAGAACCACCAGAAGGATGACGGCGCACGCCTTCTGGCACCCGCACATGGAGAGCAGCACTTGCATCGGACCGATGGCGGCACGGACCATGAGCCCGACCGCGATCACGAACATCAGCGGATAGCCCACCACAAACTCCGGGCCAAACAGCCAGAGGAGCGGCTTGCCCAGACCCAACACGCCTGCCGCCGTGATCAGAGACGGCCAGAAGGTGAGGACGCACGCCTTGCGGTAAAGCTCCAGCAAGCCGGCCCGATCGTTGATGGCGCAAGAAGCCGAAAAGCGCGGGCCAAATGCGGAGGCAATGGCAAAATAGACGAAGGAGGTGAGGCTGATCGTGCGCACAGCCGCGTAATAGAGCGAGATCTGATCGGCCGGAACAAAGAGCTTCAGCACCAGCACATCAGAGTGCAGAAGCAGCATGGAAAAGCCTTCCAGCAAGAACAGCGCAAGACCAACCCGCACCCACGTGCGCGCCTCATAGGCCCTGGGGCCGGTGGACACCTTGTGCGCGAACCGCCTGATCTGCATCGCGTATTGAGCGGCGGTAATGATGAACAGCGATGCCAGCAGAGCCAGCGCTGCCGTGAGGGCGTTTGTCTCCAGACCTGCGAGTTTGGCCGCCCCGATCAGCGCAATCATAATCAGCGGGCGCAGCACAAAGGCAGGCACCAAGGCCAAACCGATCCACCCTTGAGACTTGCCAGCCCCTTCTTGCATTTCGTTCAAGCTCTGCAGGGGCAAGCACGCCAAAACTATGATTAAGGGTGCCGCCAGGTCATCAGAAATCCGCCCACCCAGCAAACTCACCACCGTAATGGCCACCACACAGCATAAGGTCCCGGCCCAGACGGCCGCCACTCTTGCACTGGTAAGAAACCCGCGGAACTTATCCCATTCGCCCTTTGCGCCATATTCGGAGAGAAAGCGGACCGAGGCCCAGGGCAGCCCGAACGAGGTCAGCACCGACAAAACGCTCATCAGCACAATGCAATAGGTGATGATCCCAAATTCATGGATGCCCATCCAGCGGGCGAGCAGGATTTGAGAGCCAAACGCAAGCCCGGCGCTGACGACACGGATCAAGAACGCAAACAGCGCGCCGCGCCGCGCCCGCGCATCGTCGCATTCGCGGTCCAAAAGACCGCTGAGCATACCGCCCAGAAAACCTGTGCCAGATGCCGCTTGCATTCACCCAAGATCCCAAATGCGCTCTGGCGCAGAAATCTAAGGGAGAAGCGATAATTTTTCCTTATCCGGCAAAACCGCCATCATCCAGGAACGTCTGCTCTTCAGGCGTGGTTTCCCGGCCCAAAACCTGGTTGCGGTGAGGAAACCGGCCAAACCGCGCAATGATATCGCGGTGGTCCTCAGCGTAGGGCACATTCTCCTCCAAGGTCGGATCCGCCTTAAACAGCTTCACGCAAAGTTCCTGGTCAGCCAGGTCCTCAGAGTGCATGAGCGGCATGTAGATGAATTGGCGCACAGCTTGCGGCACCTCACCGTCAAACTTGCGCTCCAGGGCAAGCTTCGTCATATCCGCCGCCTTTTCATCAGCGGCAAACATATCCGGCGAGCCGCGGTACATGTTGCGCGGAAACTGATCGAGCAAAATGATCAGCGCCAGCAAGCCTTCCGCACTGTCGGCCCAACCGTCAAAGGCCCCGTCGCGGGCGGCCTCATGATCAGCTTTAAACCTGCGGGTGATCTCCGCATCAAAATCATCATCCTTGGCGAACCACTTCTTCTTGCCGGCCGCAAACCAGAAATCCAGAACCTCTCGAGGTTCAAGTGCTGTGCTCATATCACCCTCTGATGCCAAATTCGGAAAATGGGATGAACGACACCATCTCACCTTCACCAAGCGCGGTGGCCTCCTCCGGCACTTCAATGAGCCCGCCCGCTGCCGTCAATCCGGAGATGAGGCCGGAGCCATCCCGCTTAAATTTATGGGCTTTGCCGCCCTCAACCCAGCCGCGCAAGAACTCGCGCCGATCGGGTTTCTTCTTGGTAATGGAAAAACCGGCCGGCACGGCAAACCGTTTTGGCGGGCTCCAAAGCGCCCCTTGCAGATGCGCAAACATGGGCTGTGCGTAAAACAAGAAACAGACGAAGGCCGCCACCGGATTGCCCGGCAGGCCGAGAAACACCGTATCGCCCAGCTGCCCAAAGGCCAGAGGCCGGCCCGGCTTCACCGCCAGCTGCCAGGCATGCAAGCGGCCCTCGTCAGCCACGACGCTGACAATATGATCTTCCTCGCCGCGGCTGGCCCCGCCGGTGGTCAAGATCACATCATGCGCGTTGCTGGCCTCCAGGATCGTGCGGCGCACGGTCTCTTCGTCGTCCGGCACAATGCCCAAATCGCTCACCGTGACGTTCACCGTCTCAAGCAAGCCGTTCAGCAGGAACCGATTGGAATCATAAACCTGGCCCGTCTGGAACGGAGCGCCGGGCTGCAAAACTTCATCGCCGGTGGACATGAGCGCCACGGATAATGGCGCATAACACTTCACATCCGGTTGGCCCGTAGCGGCAATCGCCGCAAGGTCCTGGGGCCTGAGCCGCGTGCCCCGCGCGGCCACAGCGGCGCCTTCGGGGAAGTCCTCGCCTGCTGCCCGCACATTGGCCCCCGGCTTTATGCCGGCCGGCAGCTCAACGGTCTGCCCGTCGCTTTCACAGTCTTCCTGCATGAACACCGTGTCGGCGCCCTCCGGCATCCGGGCACCGGTGAATATCCGCGCCGCCGCCCCGACCTGCAGGTTCAAGTCCCGTGTGTCACCGGCTGCAACCCGTTGGGCAATAGGGAGCCGGGTCATGCCGTCGGTGTTCAAGTCGGCCGCCCGCACCGCGTAGCCGTCCACGGCTGCATTGGTGTGGGCAGGAATGTTCCGCGGCGCGCGCACCTCTTCGGCCAGCACCAAACCGTGCGCCGCCTCAAGCGCCACCGTCTCAACACTCGCCACCGGCGCCAGACGCTCTTCCAAGAGGGTCAACACGTCATCGTGGCGCAAGCGGTCCTTGTC
>JBCDIP010000375.1:0-4163 GCA_038748855.1 Pseudomonadota bacterium | reverse complement strand
CGCAGCAGCTCCATGCCGTCCATGCGCGGCATCTTGATGTCGAAAATGGCCATATCCGGCGGATTGTCAGACAAGCCTTGCAAGGCTGCTGCGCCATCCGAATAGGTGTGAAGGCCGTAACCTTCTGCTTCCAAGGCCATCGAGACTGATGTCAGAATGTGCCGGTCGTCATCCACAAGGGCGATCGTAGCCATCCGTTTCCCCATACTGTTATTTAACCTCCGAAAGGCGTTAGGGGTGGATCAAGGGCAAATTGTGGCAAGACCCGTCAGCGGGCGGATTATCATTAAAGCGCCCTGATTTGCCTCTGTTTCGCCATAATATAGGGCGGCCACAGCCTGATTTCCACCCAAAGGGCCGAATTAGGCTGAGCCGCCCCATCCTGGGCTTAACTCAGGCAAGTGTCTGTCAACACAGGCGCTTTGGCCAGTCACACCTCATCACATGGATGAAACCGCCGGTTCAGTAAAAGCCGAACCTTGGCGTGTTGACCAGGAAGGGCTGCATATTGTGCCTCAAGGCGGGCGGTTCGGCCGGGAGGCTGGATCCGTTAGGAAATGGGCTTAGACGATTGGCCATGAAGCTTCCTGAGTTGACCAAGGTGTTGGAGATCTTCAGCGTATCGGAGACGAAGCACAAGTATCTGCACACGGTGTTGAAATTGCCTCCGCTCATCTCCACCCGTGAGCCGGGCGTGTAAAAAATACCGGCAAGATGAACCCGCGTTCCATGGGTTCTGTGCAGCTCAGGCGCATCGTCGTCCCGCGCGGCCATAATCGCCACGCCCGCCCATTGTCCGGTTTTTTTGGCGCGTAGGCCTAATTCGGCCCCGGAGAGTTGTAGTTCCGCATGCTCGTCGGCGAGATAGATCAAGACATCCTCGCCGAGTATCTTTTTGCCGTTCATGGTGTCATCGATCACCAGGGGGCCGCCTTTGATAATGAAGGTGCCCGGCTTCAGGGTGATGCTGTCTGCGCCGGTAATGGTCAGCCCACCGCAGTACACACCAGGCTCAAGTTCCGGCGTTGCCTCTGTGGTCACGTAGTCGGTCTCCGTGCAGCCTCCTACAGACGGTTCCGGCAGATCTGCCAGAAAGTCTGCCACCGGGTTCACGCCGGGGACGGTTCGCCCGGAGCTGACACCCGTCGTTCCTCCCGTTACGTCCACCCTCGTGCCACCGTATGAAGAAGATCTGGCAAAGCTTATGGCATTGTCGGCGCTGGAATTGACCTGAGTTGTGTATGTGTCCAGGTCACCTGTGCCGCTGATCTCCATTGCGGGTTCTGCATCAGGGGAGAGAATGTGATAGTTGTGGGGGATCGGGATCACCGCCATTGATCTCACATTGACGTCCACAAAATCCTGATAGATTTTGCCAAAGAAGGTTCTGACAGGATTGCCACGGGCTTCGGCCAAGCTGGCGTTGATCCAGACAGAATTGGCGGGTGCCCTGTTGCCGAACGGAACCAGCCAGTCCTTCTCAGCGTTCCATTGCCCGAACCAGATGTCATATTGCCTGATAGCCTTGGCGCCTACGCTGGCCGGCAAATTGTCTTGAGCAAATTCCCGCAACGGGGTGCGGTATTGTGAGTTGGCGTCCGAGACGTCTTGAAGCTGGGCGTTTCCATCATCGCGTATCTGCGCCAGAACGGACAGGCCGGCCAGATCGGCCGCCTGTTGAAGCCTGGACTTTTCTGCATAGAAGTGGCCCACATCAACGGCCAATACGCCAAAGCCCAGGAGGATCGGCAACACCATCGATACGGTGATCGCCGTGCCGCCGTCCTCATTCTTCCAAAATGTGCTCTTCAAGTTCTGCAACTTACTCATCGGTCTACACTCAACTTACATGGGGGATTTTTTGGTAATCTTTCGCTTGGGCCTGGGTGGTGCCGGCAAGTGCCATCCTTGCCGAAAGATCAGTTCTTGCGCTCGCTCTCCGGCGAGAACGGGCTCTTGTGGGTGCACTGGTAGCTGCGCAACGCAGAGATGGTGCGGATGCATTGGTGGGCCAGCTTTTGAACCCCTTGTTCAATGTCCACGATCTCATTGGGCCGCAGATCAGAGGACACCAGGACGGAGAGCTTGGCCAAGACGTCTGCATGCACCAACTTCACCAGGGTATAGAGTTTCTGAGACGGCTCGGTCAGGCGGCCTGTCTTCTTATGGGTGGCGATTTGCAGGACCAGATCGGTCAGCTTCTCGGTCTCCACGATGAACTCGTCAATGAGGTCATCATGGTCTCTGACCCGGCGCAGATTAGGTCTTGGGACGCGGTGCGCGGGGCTCAGAACGTGGAGCTGGCAGTCTTCGGTTTGAGCGGCTGTTTGAGACATGGGAAATCCTTTTTCGTTGCTGTTGTTATGGATGTTGGTCCGTGGTTCGCCGGGCTAACCGGAGATGATGTAGGGCCGGAACGTGCGCCGGAGTGCGGGCGGTGTTGGCGGCAGAGGCTCTGTACCAACCGGCGTGAATGGGCTGCTGCGCGTCTGCATCATGGAGCCGTAGTCGATTTGCGTTTTGCCCTCTACGCCTTCTGTGAGTGCCGTCGCGCCGGCTGCGCGCGGTGCGCCACCGATCCGCATCGTTTGAGCAACCACACAAACCTGGGTGCAGATGCCGTTGAAGTTGGCGTTGAACAAGTCGATATGACTGTCAGGCGCATAGAAAATGCCGGCAAAATAAGTCGAAGCGTCTTGGACCAGCAAAATGGGTGGAGCGTGGTTGCCGCGGGCGCCAAACACTGCGACGCCTGCATACGGTCCAGAGGATTGGGCGCGGATGTTGAAGACGCCGTCTCGGATCTGCATGCTGGACTGGCGACCGCGGAAATACAGCAACACACCATCGCCTTGCACAATGCCTGCTTCCGGAATGCCGCTGGCGTTGGTCGTCACAATGGGGCTCTCCACCACCAGCGGACCGTTCTCGATGATGAACGTGCCTGGACTTAGGGTGGCGTTGTTGAAGTTCCGGATGAACAGGCCGCCGCAATAGCGTCCTGCGGGTATGATGGGGTCGGGCTCATCAAAAATATTGACCGGGCTGCACGCGCCGGTGATCGCGGGCTCTGGCATGTACCTTAGAAAATCAGCTACCGGATCCACGCCCGTGACAAGCTGACCGCTTCTGGCTTCCCTGGCAAAGTCTGATGTGCTGCCCGCTGCGCGAACAAAGCCCCCCAACTCATTTTCTCCGGTGCCCGCATCGATTGCGCGCTCGGAACGGGAGTTGACCAATGTGCGTGGGATATCCAGGTCGCTGTTCTGCAACGTCAGCGCGCCGTTTGCGTTAGGGGACAGAATGTGAAAGCTCGCCGGCACTGGCAACACCGCGACGGAGGCGACGGTGATGTCGACATTGTCTCTGAATATCTTGCCGAAGAAGGTTTGCGCCGCGTTGTCGCGCGCTTCGCTGAGCTTTGCATCGATTTTTACAGCGTTTGCAGGAACGGCTGAGGCGGACGAATTGAATGTCTTGGTATTAAAGTCCCAATGGCCGAACTGAACATCGCCTGGCAGGACGGCGTCGTTTTTCCCAGCCTTTGGCATGTTTCGATTGGCAAAGGGCGGAACATCTCTGCCGTACTCGCTCTCTGCATCTGACACGGAGAGCAACTCAGTGTCTCCGGCGTTACGGATTTGCGTGAGCACGGCCAGACCGCTGATGTCTGTGGCCTGCTGCATCTCCGTTCTGAGAGAATAATAATGGCCCACGTCGACCGCCAGCACACCAAACCCAATCAGGGCAGGCAGGAAGATGGACGCCATCATGGCGGTGGACCCGGACTTGTTCTTCCAAAAGCTTTGGTTGCTGTCTTGCACGATACTCATTTTTCAAACTCACTGACCTGTGCGCGTTGGGATGCGAGGGGTGGACCTAGGTGGGATTGGGGTTCTGATCGAATGCGGTGATGCGCGGCGCCACGACGTTCACCGTCAGATTGTCGGCGAACACATCGGCGCTGACGAAAGGCAGGGGCATCAAGGTGGCCGCCTCGGCGGTTTGGGTGATGGTGACCGTGATTTCGTTGGCGCCCACATTCTCATTGATGGTCACGGTGGTGCCTTCGCGCACCAGCTTGGCCATTTTTGCTTTTGCTGAGTCTATGGCGGATGACTGTTCGACCAGTCCGTATGAAACGGAGCGCAAGGTCTCGCCGG
>JBCDIP010000374.1:0-4172 GCA_038748855.1 Pseudomonadota bacterium | reverse complement strand
TAAATATATGGGCCTGACCCCGGGCACCAAGATCACCGATGTGCCGATTGACCGGGTGTTTATCGGCTCGTGCACCAATGGGCGGATTGAAGATCTGCGCCAGGTGGCCGAAGTGGCCAAGGGCCGCCGGGTGGCTGACAGTGTGAACGCCATGGTGGTGCCCGGCTCCGGGTTGGTGAAAGCCCAAGCTGAGGCAGAGGGCATCGACAAGGTGCTCACCGAGGCCGGTTTTGAATGGCGTGAGCCCGGGTGCTCCATGTGCCTGGCGATGAACGCCGACAAGCTTGCGCCGGAAGAGCGCTGCGCCTCCACCTCGAACCGCAACTTTGAAGGCCGCCAAGGCCGCGGCGGGCGGACCCATCTGGTGTCTCCGGCCATGGCGGCGGCAGCAGCCATCGCAGGGCGCTTCGTGGATGTGCGCGAGATGAACTGACGGACGGAAGAACATGGCGCAATCCCCGCGCGATCGTGAAGCAGAAGCAGAACAGGCCAGACGGGATCTGGCCCGGATGCAAGAGCAGTCCGAAAAGCTTTTGGGACCAGGCGAGCAATCGGGTCCGGGCGGCGAGGAAGAGGATTTCGCGGAAGTCTGGGGCAAACGGATCGGCAGAGGATTGGGCATTGCGTTTGCCCTCTTTCTGGTTGTCTATTTGCTCAACACGTATGTTTTTAAATGAAGGAGCTGGTGTGATGGATAAGTTCGACAAACTGACCGGTGTTGGCGCCCCCTTGCCGATGATCAATATCGATACCGATATGATTATCCCCAAGCAGTTCCTGAAAACCATCGAGCGCACCGGCCTTGGCAAGCATCTGTTCGATGAGATGCGCTTCAACACCGATGGCAGCGAGAAGGAGGATTTTGTCCTCAACAAGCCGGCCTACCGGAAGGCTGAGATCCTGGTGGCGGGCGATAATTTCGGCTGCGGCTCCAGCCGGGAACACGCGCCCTGGGCGCTGAAGGATTTCGGCATCCGCTGCGTGATCGCCACCAGCTTTGCCGACATTTTCTATAACAACTGCTTCAAGAACGGCATCCTGCCAATTGCCTTGCCGCAAGAGGATGTGGACAAGCTTATGGACGATGCCGAGCGTGGCTCCAACGCTGTGATCACCGTGGATCTTGAGAACCAGGAGATCAGTGGCCCGGATGGTGGCACCATCAAGTTCGACATCGATCCTTTCAAGAAGCACTGCCTGCTGGAAGGGCTGGACGATATTGGTCTGTCGCTCCAGAAGAAGGACAATATCGACGCGTTTGAGAGCAAGCAGGGCGAAGACAAGCCCTGGCTTTAGCGAGCCTTTCCCCTGCTTTCGCAGGGACGCGCCGACTACTTCATGTTCAGAACTTTGCGGTGCTGTAGAACCCGCTTCCCATCGCGGATGACGGATACCTCGGAGACGTAAAGGCCGGCATCCCAGCCGCCCTTGGGCCTCTTCCTGCCGGCATATTGCACGTATTGCGCCTTATGCCGGTTCAGCGGTTTGCTGGTCTGGGAGGCAATGATGCCCTTTGGTCCGGTGAGCTGGGTGAACACCCGGTCGCCTTCCTCCAGGTTGATCAGCCAGCCATAGGCCACCAGCGCTTCGGAGTTTGAGGCAATCTCTTTATCTTCCGGCAAGCGCCAAATCACAGACTTTGGCGATACGCGCCCGTTTGAAAAGCCTGATGCGAGCAACTGTCCGCGGCGATAGCCAAGCTGGGGGCGGATATCAGCGCGCCACAGGCTTTTGCTCTTGTCCACCTCGCAGCCTTCGGGCTTTGCTGTACCTGTGAACGGATCCACCTTTTCGTCGTCCTTGTAGACCGTCAGGTGCACATGCGGGAACTGCGCCATGCCGGAATATCCCACAAGGCCAAGCGGTTCGCCCCGTTTCACCTTCTGGCCCTTGCGCACTTGGAGGGAGCCCTTTTGCAGATGGCAATATTGGGTGCGCCAGCCGTTGCCATGGTCGAGCACGACCCCATTGCCGCAAAACACGTTCTGCACCGCGGCCCGGTCTTTGGCGGTTCTCACAATTCGGTCGGTGATCTGGTCGCGCAGGCGCAAGACAGTGCCAGGGGCGGCCGCTAAGACGCGGTACCCGCGGCGCACATCTTGAAGATTGCGCACGCGGAAATCTGTGCCTGAGTGCTTGTTGTAGGACGAGGCGCCGCAACGGTAATCCTTCACTCCGGGCCCGGGATCAACATCCATATATTGCTGGATGAAGCAGGTTGTTCCGATTTTGCAATCTATCGGCAGGGAGAATTGAGGAGGGTCTGCGGCCGCAGCGCTTCCGATCGTGCCCAACACTGCACTCACGCAAACAATTAGTCTTCTCATACGTCTTCCCGTTTACCTGACCTTGTTGTGTTCATACGGCAAAGTCCGCTCGCATGAAAGCTTGTCAAACTCGTGCCGAGAGGTTAGCAATCGCCGGTCTTTTTCATCCCATGGACTATAATAAAAGGACGGACGCAATGGCGACCCACAATCTGTTTATGCTGCCGGGCGACGGCATCGGGCCTGAAGTGATCGGCCAGGTGCGCCGGGTGTTGGACTGGTTCAAGGAAAGCGGGATCGCCACGTTTAATGTGGACGAAGGCTTGGTGGGTGGCTCAGCCTATGATGCCCACGGGGCGGCCATTTCCGATGCGGATATGGACAAGGCCATGGCGGCTGACGCCGTGCTGTTCGGTGCCGTGGGCGGGCCGAAATGGGACGGAGTGCCCTATGAGGCGCGCCCGGAGGCCGGCTTGTTGCGCCTGCGTAAGGATCTGGGCCTTTTTGCCAACCTGCGCCCGGCCATCTGCTATCCGGCCCTGGCCGATGCCTCTTCGCTGAAGCGCGACATTGTTGAGGGGCTCGATATCCTCATTGTGCGCGAACTCACGGGCGGTGTCTATTTTGGTGAACCCAAGCAGATCACCGATATCGGCAATGGCCAGAAGCGGGCGGTGGATACCCAAGTTTACGACACCTACGAGATTGAGCGCATTGTGCGCGTGGCCTGTGAGTTGGCGCGGACCCGCAACAAAAAGGTGTCTTCAGCGGAAAAACGCAATGTGATGAAGTCAGGCGTGCTTTGGAACGAGGTTGCGACCCGTATTGGGGCGGAAGAGTATCCCGATCTGGAGTTTGAGCACGTGCTCGCCGACAACTGCGCCATGCAGCTGGTGCGCAATCCCAAGCAGTATGATGTGCTGGTGACCGATAACCTGTTTGGCGACGTGCTGTCTGACATTGCGGCCATGCTCACCGGGTCTTTGGGGATGTTGCCGTCGGCCTCTTTGGGAGCGCCTGATGAGAAGACCGGCGTGCGCAAGGCGCTCTATGAGCCCGTGCACGGCTCTGCGCCAGACATCGCCGGCCAGGGCCTGGCCAACCCCATTGCCATGATCGCGTCGTTTGGCATGTGCCTGCGCTATTCGTTCAACATGGGCGAGGCGGCCGATATGGTGGATCAGGCGATTGCCAGTGTCCTGGCCAAGGGCCTGCGCACCGGCGACATCATGCAGGACGGTATGACCGAAGTGGGTACCGACCAGATGGGCGATGCAGTGATTGAAGAGCTGGGTGCGCTGGCGAGCTAGCGGCGACGCAGGGGAGTGGCCTCGCGCCGCTCTAGCCAACAGCAGCGACGATTGCATCCGACATGGCCGATGTGAGCTCATCCGGTGCGTTCGCGTTGACCAGGATGGCCCGTTGCGATGCCGGCAGGGGCGGAAAGCCCTCGCGTTTGCCCATGATCTTCATGGACGGCTCCAGCGTGTTTCTCGGCACCACGCCCACAGCCAGCCCTGAGCGGATCGCGGCTCGGACGCTGGCGAAGCTCTCGCTCGAATAGGCCAAGGTCCATGAGCGCCGGGCCTCATCCAAGGCCGTGGTGGGAATGTCCCGCCACCAGCAGGTGCGCTCCAGAATGGCGAGCGGCACCGGGGCGCTTGGCTCCAGCTCAAGCGTTTGGGCCGCGGCCCAGACGTTGGGTATTGAGGAGAGCGGCTGGCCTTCTGACATGGACCGTCCGGAACAAACGGCTATATCAAGCTTACCGGTCTTGACCGCTTCGGTGAATTTGGACGTGCAGCCGGAATGGGCGAAGATCTCCACCTCCGGATGGCGTCGGGCAAATTCTACCATAAGCTTCTCCAAAATCGTGTCGTCATAGTCATCGGGGATGCCGATGCG
>JBCDIP010000373.1:0-4178 GCA_038748855.1 Pseudomonadota bacterium | reverse complement strand
GGCGGGGACGCTCCTTAGCGATAGTATCAAGAACCGTAACCATAGCCCATTTGGCTCCTTAAGCTTTGCCCTTTATCACGCGGTAGGCATAGATCAACAGGCAAGCGCCGCCCACAGCCACAGCCAATTGGCCGATGAAACCGCCAAACGTTGCGCCCATCACCGCATGCAAAATCCAGTTGCCAACAATCGCACCGACGATACCCAGAATGATGTTCAAAATCAGCCCGGTATCGAACTTCATAACCTTCTCAGCGATCCACCCCGCGAGCCCGCCGATGATGATCGTCATGATCCATCCAAATCCCACCATTGCACCTTCTCCTCCAAGTCTGCGTTAGGCGATCAGCCGTGCCAGGAACACGACCACGATGGCACCGATGGTGGCCACAACAATCTGGCGCACGATCTCGTTGCCGATGCCGAGGTTGATCCCCAGCTGTTGAAAGATAAACCCACCGGCAAACGAGCCGATGAGTCCGGTGATCAGATATCTAATCAAGCCGCTGCCGCCCATCACGAAACTGGCCAGCCAGCCCGCCACCACGCCGACGATCAACATCACGATCAGTGATTTTGCGTCCATTCTCTTGTCCTCCTCGTAAGCACTGCCCCTAAAAGCCGTGCCCTACTGCTACATATGGATAACCCGGCCATACGCATCAAGCACGCTTTCGTGCATCATCTCAGACAATGTGGGATGTGGGAAGACGGTGTGCATGAGTTCTGCCTCGGTTGTCTCCAGTGTCATAGCCACCACATACCCCTGGATCAGCTCGGTTACTTCGGCGCCGACCATGTGCGCGCCGAGCAACTGACCGGTCTTGGCATCGAAAATGGTCTTCACCAATCCCTGATCTTCGCCCAAGGCGATGGCCTTGCCGTTGCCGATAAAGGGGAACCGGCCGATTTTGACCTCCCGGCCCGCCTCCTTCGCCGCTTCCTCGGTGAGCCCCACTGAGGCCACCTGAGGATGACAATAGGTACATCCCGGGATCGCGCCCTTGTCCAGCGGATGCACGTCCTTAACGCCCGCGATCTTCTCAATGCACACCACGCCCTCATGCTCGGCCTTATGGGCCAGCATGGGCGGACCCGCCACATCGCCGATAGCGTAGATGCCCGGCACGTTGGTGCGCCCATAACCGTCGATGACCACACAGCCACGGTCGGTCTTAACACCCAAAGCCTCAAGGCCCAGGTCTTCAATGTTGCCCACCACGCCAACCGCGGAGATCATGCGATCCACCGTCATGTCGGTCTTTGCACCCTTGGCGTCCTCAATAGTGGCTGTGACGGCATTGGCGGCCTTCTTAACGCCGCTCACTTTGGCTCCGGTGATGAACTTGAGCCCTCCCCGCTCCAACTGCTTCTGGGCGAGTTTTGCGATCTCCTTGTCTTCTACGGGCAAGATGCGATCGACGATCTCAACCACTGTGACGTCCACGCCCATGGTGGCGTAGAAGGAGGCGAACTCGATACCAATGGCCCCTGAGCCCACCACCAGCAAGGATTTGGGCATGGTTTCAGGCACCATGGCCTCAAAGTACGTCCAGATCAGCTTGCCGTCAGGCTCCATACCGGGCAGCGCCCGCGGGCGGGCACCGGTTGCAATGATGATGTGGTCGGCTTGATAGGTGCCAATAGGTTTGCCGTCCTTGGTCACGGCAGCGGTGTTTTTGGCCGTCAGCGTGGCGCGCCCGTCAATGACGGTGACCTTGTTCTTTTTGAGCAGATGGCCGACACCGGAATTGAGACGCTTGGACACGTCCCGCGAGCGCTTCACCACGGCTTTCAGATCATAGCCCGGCTTTTCCGCGCTTAGGCCATAGGCCGACGCGTGCTCGATATAATGGTAGATCTCGGAGCTGCGCAGCAGGGCTTTCGTGGGGATACACCCCCAATTGAGGCAAATGCCGCCCAGGTGTTTTTCCTCAACCACCGCCGTTTTGTAGCCCAGCTGCGCGGCGCGGATCGCCGTTACGTAGCCACCCGGGCCGGCCCCAACAATCAGAACGTCGAACTTGGTATCGGACATTGCCACTTGCCACCTCTTGTTAAACTCGTCTTTGAGCGCGCTGCACGGCCACTCCACTCGGGCGCGTCTGTTAATTTGCCAATTCTAGATGGCGCCCTCAGCGCCCTTTGGCCCGGGCTCTCGCGCGGGCGCGCTTGACTTTGTTGCCGGCGACCGGAACGGGCCGAGTATCGGGTGTCGGTTCGGGTTCAGCAGCTTCGGCAGGTTTTTCTTCTGGCTTGGGCTCAGGTTTTTCGGGCATCGCGACGGTGCTTGCCGGCGTCTCCGGCATCCGTGGCGGCTCTTCTGCGGGCGCGGGAGGCTCAGGTTCCGCGGCCACGGGCTCCGCTTTTTCCGGCTCTGGCGTCTCTGGTTCGGCAGCCTTCATGAAAGGCGCAAGGAGACTGGCCTTGGTATCTGCCGCTTTGGGTTCAGCAGCGGCCGGTGCAACCGGCGCGGGAGCCGGCGCAGGCGCCGGTGCCAGAGTGGGTTCCGGGGACGGTTCGCTGCGTTTGGGTGGCTCCGGGATCCTGGTCTCGGCAGCGGCCTCCTGAGGCTTCAACGGCGTGGTCCCCGGGAAGGGATCAAAGTCGTAGAGGTCCAAGTGATCATCGGAATCGCGCATTTCCTCCAATGTGGACATAACCGCATTGTCGTGAATGTGCTGACGGGCGATACCTTCCAGCCTGATCATGGACACCCGCAGCGACAGAGCGGCCACAATGGCCACAAATGCCCCGATAAGAGCCAAGGTGAGCTGTTGATCGGAGACACTGTCCGGATTGAATTCGCCGCCCAGCACCCGCGCATAGGAGATGGATGAAAACACAATGAGCAGCACCATGGTGAGCAACCAAAGGGCGGGTGTCGCCTTTTGCTCGCCAACCTCAACCATCTTGAAGAAGAGGATAATAGCTTCCGCGATGGCAATGCCGCTGACGGCGATCACCAAAAACAGCACGTTGGCATAGGATTGCCGCGCCACGTCCATCATTGTCACGCCCCGCACGGCGCCTGCATCAGGCACCATGTTGGAGACAAAGATGATCACGATCGGGATGGCACATCCCAATAGACCAATCAGCCAGATAATCAGGTTTGTTGACCTGCTCATCCCCAAACTCTCACTCACTGCGCTCCGTCCACATAACGCCGGACCTCAACGGGATCAACCGCAATGCTTATACAAGCATCATCGACGGGTGTTCGAGATTGTTCTTAATAGCTGTTAAGAACTGTGCGCCAAGCGCACCATCTACGGCCCGGTGATCCGTCGAGAGCGTGATGGACATTATAGTCGCAATTTTGATTTCGTCGCCTGAAATTACGGGCCGCCGCTCGCCGGTGCCCACCGCCAGAATGGGAGCATGCGGCGGGTTGATGACAGCGGAGAAATCCTTGATGCCGAACATACCCAGGTTGGAGACCGCCGTGGTGCCGCCCTGATACTCCTCCGGCATCAATTTACGGTCCCGGGCACGGGCTGCGAAATCCTTCATTTCATTGGAGATTTTCGCCAAACCCTTGGCCTCAACATTGCGCACGACCGGGGTCAGCAAACCGCCGGGAATGGCCACTGCCACACCAACGTCTGAGACCTTGTGATGGAGCATGCCGCCGTCGGTCCAGGTCACGTTGGCATCGGGCACCTGTTGCAGCGCCACGCCCATGGCCTTGATGATGAAGTCGTTCACCGACACTTTGTAGCTTGGTTTTCCGTCCGGACCGGCGGTTGCTTTGCCGTTGATCTCTGCACGGAGCGCCAGGAGCGTATCCAGCTCAACGTCCACGGTTTGATAAAAGTGCGGGATGGTTTGCTTGGCCTCTGTGAGGCGTTCGGCAATGATTTTGCGCATGCCGTCATGGGGCACCACCTCATAGGAGCCTTCCGGGTACATGCGCTCGATCACCTCGTCCGCCATGCCTTGCGCCATGGCAGGCTTAGCGGCGGGCGCCGGTGCGGCCGCAGCGGCGGCGGGTTGCGCTGCGGCACCGCCTGAGGCGACGGCCGCGTCCACATCGCGCTTCACGATGCGGCCATGGGGGCCGGAGCCGACCACGGCGCTGAGATCAATCCCCTCTATGCCGGCAATACGCTTGGCCAGAGGCGAAGCCATGATCCGGGCCCCGGATGGGCTGGCCGCTGCCGGCGCCGGCGCTG
>JBCDIP010000372.1:0-4183 GCA_038748855.1 Pseudomonadota bacterium | reverse complement strand
CTCAAACGGCGCTGATGCGACCGGTGATGGCTATGCGGCAGCCCTGCGCGTCGGTTGCGCGCTGCAGGACATGGAGTTCGTCCAATATACCCCCACCGCATTCGCCGCGCCCGCCGGGCTCAAGGGCCACACCATCGTCGGCACGTTGCTGACGCTCCCCGACGTGAGGCTTCTCAATGTGAAGGGCGAGCGCTTTATGGAACGCTATGCGCCGGACCTCATGGAAGCCGCAGGCCGGGCCACGCTTGCACGCGCCATATACCGGGAAGTGCAAGAAGGCCGGGGAACGGATGAAGGCGCGGTCTATCTGGATGCCACCGCGGTGAGTGCTGAGGCCTTCAACCGTCACCGCCCCGGTTTCTACGATATGTGCCGGGCCCACGGCGTAGACCCCTGCAAAGAGCCTCTGCAAACAGCTCCCTCCGTCCACACCTGCCTGGGAGGCATTAAAGCCGGCTCTGACCTTAAGGCCGCGGAGAACCTCTTCGTGGCCGGAGAAGTGATGGCGGGCATGCACGGTGCCAATCGGCTGTCGTCCAACAGCTTGACGGAAGCCAATGTGACAGGATGGCGGGCAGGTGAGAGTGCGGCGGCATGGGCAAGCGCACATGAGGATGCCGGCGAGTTCACCACAAGCTTCCAGCTACCCGGATCCGGTGGGACCCGCATTGCGAACCTGCATTGCCGCTTGCAACAGTTCATGGCTGATGCCGCAGGTGTGGAGCGCGACGCAAAGAGCCTGCGCGCCGGGCTCGACGCCCTGACGCAGATCCACCTCGATTGCGAAGCGGCCCGGCATGCGGGTGTTGATACGGTCACCGGGTGGCTTGGCGTTAGAAACATGGCATTGGTGGCCGAGGCCATCCTCGGCTCAGCACTTGAGCGCTCCGAAAGCCGGGGCGCGCATTTCCGCACCGATTATCCTGATCCTTCCAATGAGCTGGGGCAAGTCAACGTCTGCTGCACCCTGGAGGACAGCGCACTGTCCTTTCACCGGGTGCCCGGCGCTTGATCGGTCGGTCTTTGAGGTCGCTTCCGGCCGGTTTTCTGCGAGGAAGGTGGCTTTGTCCGGGCCGCTTTCCGGGAGGGGCGTTCCAAGTCCTCGATCACCGAGAGCTCAGCCATCTCAAGCAGCTTTGTGGTGGAATCCAGGCGCAGCCGGGTGGCATCATCCCGTGCTTGTTCAATGCTTGCCAAAAGATCTTTCAAGCGCGTGCGGGCACTGCGCTTGCCGAATCTGCGCCACATCTTAGGAACCCACCAACCACTACGCCTCTAACGTAGGGAAAAGCAGACCAAAAGATTGGGCTTACGTCAACGTCAAAAGGTAAATTTCTGACGCAAAACGGCTGTTTAGTGGCAAATGCTCAGCAAACTCTCATCTGAACACAACCCTTCCGGGTTGGATCGTTAGTTTGCCTGTTCGTCCAGATCGAAATACGCTTCACCGGTCTTGAGCGTTTCCGCCGGATCCCGCAAGGACGCGCGCAGGTCCAAAAGGCTTACCTTGGTAGCCTGCACGACAACTGGTTGTTGCGGAATGATGTCCGCCGGGGCGTTCGGAAAATCAACCGTAACTGCACCGGCCAAGACCAGTAATCCGATCGAACTGGACCGAACCACCGCCTGTTTTCTGGTGTACCAACTCATACTCAACTTACCCACCTAACTGGTTGGAACGTTTCCATAGGCGGGTTAACAAAAGCTTGTGGGACTGTGGCAGATATGCCGCACTGCTGGCTAAGTCGCCCTTTGGGTGTCGATTGCGTCAGGCTTGCGCGGCCTGCGCCGCGGCCTCAGCCTGCTCCAGAGCTTCGGTGGCTTCGATCCAGTCGGTCTCCGCATCCTGAAGTTCTTTGGCGGCTTTGCCTCGCTCCACCACCAACTGCTGCGCTTTGGCAGGCTCTTTTTCGTAAAGTGCGACATCCCCGAGATTGGTGTCAATCAGGGTCAGAATCTCGTTGAGTTTCTGCATCTTAGACTCAATCTGTTGAATCTTTTTCTTAAACGGCTGAACCTTGGCGCGGGCGTCAGCTGCCTGACGCCGCCGCTCTTGTGGGGTTAGCTCTGGAACATCGGGCTTGGGCGGCTCTGCATCGGGGGCCTCTTGCGCCAAATCAGAGCCATTCTGCGCATCCGCGCCCTTGGCCTGAGCGGCAGCCGCCTTGCGGTCGGCGCGCGCGGCAGCCAGGATCAGCTTGGTATAGTCATCCAGGTCCCCGTCGAACGGCTGCACCGTCCCCTTGCTCACCAGCCACAGCCTGTCTGCGCAGGTTTCGATCAGGTGCCGGTCGTGACTGATCAGGATCACCGCGCCTTCATAGTCGTTTATGGCGTGGATCAGGGCTTCCCGGCTGTCCACATCCAGATGGTTTGTGGGCTCATCAAGGATCAGGATATGCGGGCCGGCAAACGAGGCCATGGCAAAAAGGAGCCTGGCCTTCTCCCCGCCGGAGAGCTTGCCGGCTTTGGTGTCCGCCAGATGTGCGCCGAACCCGAGGGCACCAATCTTAGCGCGGCGCTGTGCCTCGGTGGCATCGGGCATGAGCGCCCGGATATGGTCATAGGGGCTCTCTTGCGGATTGAGCTCATCCAGCTGGTGCTGTGCAAAGTAGCCCACATCCAGCTTCTTGTGGTGGCGCATGGCGCCCGTGCGAACATCCAGGCGCCCGGAGAGGAGCTTGGCAAAGGTGGACTTGCCGTTGCCGTTGGCGCCCAGCAGGCCGATCCGGTCATCGGGATCCAGGCGCATGTTGAGATCGCGCAAGACGGTTGTATCGCCATAACCCACGGCTGCCTCTTCGAACCGCACCAGCGGCGGGTTCAGGATCTTCTGGGGCGCAGGGAACAGAAAGGGCGCCACCTGATTGTCGGCCATGGCCGAAACCGGCTCCAGTTTGGACAGGGCCTTCAACCGGCTTTGCGCCTGGCGGGCCTTGGAGGCTTTGTAGCGGAAGCGGTCCACAAACGCCTGCATGTGGCGGCGCTGCTCGTCCTGCTTCTTCTTCATCTTCAGCTCAAGTGCCTGCTTCTCCCGGCGCTGGCGGTCGAACGTGTCATAGTTGCCCTGATAGAGCGTCAGCTTCTGCTGATCCAGATGTAGGATGGTGGAGACCGACGTGTTCAAAAGATCGCGGTCGTGGCTGATGATGATCGCGGTGTAGCGATAGGTTTTCAGGAAGTTCTGCAACCAAATGGTGCCTTCCAGGTCCAGATAGTTCGTCGGCTCATCTAGCAGCAGGACTTCAGGTTCTGAGAACAGCGCCGCTGCCAGAGCAACCCGCATGCGCCATCCGCCCGAAAGCGACCCGCAGGCCTGTTGCTGAGCCGTCTCCGTGAAACCGAGGCCTGCCAGAATGGTTGCTGCTCTCGCCGGTGCGGCATGGGCTCCAATGTCGGCAAGACGCGTATGGATCTCGGCAATCTGAGAGGGATCCTGCTCGGTCTCCGCATCTGCCAGCAGCTGCGCGCGCTCCTTGTCCGCCGACAATACGTGGTCGATCAGGCTCTCCGGCCCGCCCGGTGCCTCCTGGGCAATGGCACCCACCCGCCAGCTTGAGGGCACGGAAATGGAACCGCCGTCGGTATTGACCTCGCCCAGGATGATCTTGAAGAGGGTGGTTTTGCCCGTGCCGTTCCGGCCCACGAAGCCCACCTTGTGGCCAGCCGGAATGGCGACAGCAGCGCCGTCCAGCAGAAGCCGGCCTTCAATGTGGTAGGTGAGGTCGTTGACATGGAGCATGGGCGTGGCACCTAGCCGATCACGGGCGCGCCCGCAACTGATATCGACCAGGAGACAAAAGGCACCAGACCATCACGTGCCGCTCAAGGGTGCGGATCACGAAGAATCTACTCAAAGACATTTGATTGCCACATTGGATTTGTCTTTGATGTTGTCCGTTGGCTGATATTTGACACATTGGACACCAGGTTTGCTCCAGCGAACTTTGTAAAAAGGGACCTTCTACGATGAAAGCACGTATTGTGAAGGTGGCTTCGGCCGCCGCTCTGGCCGTTTCCTTGTTTGTGGCGGCTCCGATCAGCACGAAGGCTGCGGAATATACTGTCGACCTCTCACACTCGTTTGTGCACTTCCGCACCAAACACCTCGGCATGAGCTGGCTGATCGGTCAGTTCAACAAGTTCGAAGGCACGATGAAGTACGATCCGGCTGCCGGCGCGG
>JBCDIP010000371.1:0-4222 GCA_038748855.1 Pseudomonadota bacterium | reverse complement strand
TTGCCGGACAGGCAGGTCTGGTATCCCAAGTCGCGCATGTAATGCGCATAGGTCGGAATGGAGGCCGGCATCTCGGCTGCATTGTCAAACGCGCCGATTTTGGAGGCCAGCAATCCGGTGGCCATGGAAAAACGCGATGGGGCGCACAGGGGAAAGTTGCAATAGGCCGTGTCGAACACCACCCCGGTCTCAGCCAGCCAGTCAATGTTCGGGGCTTGGCAGATGGTGTCGCCGTAAGGGCGGAGCACATTGGTGGCCAACTGGTCTGTCTGGATGAACAAGATGTGGGGTTGGGTCTTGCTCATGCGTATCGGTCACTCCAAGTGGGCGCTCTCGGTCAAGCCGGCCGGCGCGCGCAGGAACAGAAGGCTCAAGACTGCAAGTGCTGCGGGGAACACCGCCAAAGCCTGCAATGTCAGCGTCGCGTTGCCCACAAGATCATAGGCGAGGCCCACAGGCAAGGGCCCAAGAGATGCACCGAACACACCCACCATCTGGCCGGTGCCCTGAATGCTGCCCAAATGCTTGCGACCGAAATAGCGCGGCCAGATGTAGCCGAACATGGTCATGCTGAGCGCATTGTTGAGACCGAACATCAGGGCGTAGACCACCCCGGTGGAGAAGGAGGTCACGAATGTGATGCCCGCAAGGTTGAGCGCGGTGACAACGAGGCCGAGCGCCAACACGTAACGGGTGCGCAACTTATCAAACATGCGGCCCACGACTGGCATCATGCAGACCATTGTGAGCGCGGATATGGTGAAGAGACTGGCCGCCGCCTCTTTGCTCAGGCCCTGATCGGTGACGACCGTGACCTGATAGAAATGCAAGGTGGTGACCAGCATTGCGATCGCGAACCAGACCGCGGAGAGGATATAGAAGGTTGACGTGCGCAGGGCCTCAGAAAGCGAAAGACCTGAGATCTCTGAACTGGTTTCGCTCTCTTCCTCAACGTCGGCGGGTTCTTCGCCGTCGGGCCGAAGGCTGACATCTTCCGGCTTGTCGAAGACCAGCAGCAAGAGTGGGGGCAGCATGGTGACCCAGGTGATCAGGCCCATGACGTACCAGGCGTTGCGCCACCCGATTTCATTGACCAGGTATTGGGACAATGGCGGATGGACCGCCATGGATGCCCCGAACCCCAGGGCCATCAGGCTCATGGCCAGGCCCCGGTTTAGCGTGAACCATTGGGAGACCAGATTGGCGCAGCCCATCATCAAAGAGCCTTGGCCGAAGAACCGCATGAGTGCAAAGCCGACAGCAAGCCATAGGAAGTTTGCCGCGGCGCCGAAGAAGAAACACGCCGCCCCCAAAGCCACCACGATGGCCAGAAGTCCTTTGCGCGGGCCCCACCGGTCAATCAACCGGCCCATTTGCGGCAACATGAATGCCGCTGCAAGAGTGGCCAAGCCATAGGCTGTCGCCATTGTCGCGCTGGAAATGCCGAGCTCGGTGCCAATGGGCTCAAGAAAAACGCTGAATGTGTGGGATTGTCCCGGGCCGCTGGAAAACACGCCAAAGCTGCCCACGAACACGATGACCCAGCCGTAGAAGAACCGGCCGTTGCAAGCCTTAACGATCGCTTGGCGCATGTGGCTGCTTACTCCGCCTTCCCAGGTCATCCACTTATCGGCATGGAGCCGCAATCTACACTGGGCTCGCAAACGTTCAAGAGGCATGTAGCCCGATAGGCGGGAACGCTTTCGCCGCAGCAGGTCTTGTGGGCTTGGTGGAAAAGACATGGTAGAGGACGGCATGGATCGGGTCGACATACTCATTATTGGCGGTGGCTTAACTGGACTGGCTGCAGCCGCAGCGCTTTCGCAGGAGCGCAAAGGGCCGGCGTTTCAGGTCACGTTGATTGACGCCGGTGATCCGGCGAAGCAGCGCGAGGCGGCGTTTGACGGCCGCGCCAGTGCCATCACAGCAACCTCCAAGCGCATGTTTAAGGCCCTCGGTCTTTGGAGCGACCTGGCGGCTGTCGCCCAGCCCATGGACAAAATCGTGGTCACGGATACCCGGTTGGATGCTGCGGCACGGCCGGCCCTGCTGCAGTTTGATGAAGCAGATTTTCCAGGCGAACCTTCGGCCTACATGATTGAGAACCGTCACCTCTACGGCACGCTGTATGATCACGTCGTGGCGCAGGGCAAGGTGGAGATCTTAGCCAGCGCCCGGGCGAGCCACTATGATTTTTCAAAAGCCCAGGCATGTGTGGACCTGGAAGATGGACGCAGCAAGGCTGCTCCGTTGATCGCTGCCGCCGACGGGCGCGGGTCTCCCTTGCGCGAAGCTGCGGGCATTGAAACTGTCAACTGGGCCTATCCACAAAGCGGGATCGTGACCACGGTCGAACATGCCAAACCGCATCATGGCCGGGCTGAGGAGAACTTCTTACCCGCGGGCCCGTTTGCCATTTTGCCTCTGAAAGGCAACCGGTCTTCGCTGGTGTGGACGGAAGAAAGCCAGATCGCCGAGCACATCATGCAGCTTGATGATGATGGCTTCCGGCTTGAGCTTGTGCGCCGGTTTGGCAGCCATCTGGGCGAGGTGGTGCCGGTGGGGCCACGCTTCAGTTATCCGCTTTCCATGCATGTGGCGCGCTCTTACGTGGCTCCGCGGCTGGCCCTTTTAGGCGATGCTGCTCACGGCATTCATCCGATTGCGGGCTTGGGCTTTAATCTGGCGCTGCGGGATGTGGCAGCCTTGGCCGATGTGCTGCAGTCGAAGGCGCGCCTTGGGCTGGACATCGGCTCTGAAGCGGTGCTTGAAGAGTATGAAGCTTGGCGCCGCTTTGACAATCTGAAGGTCGCGCTTATGTCCGATGGGCTGAACAGGCTGTTTTCGAATGACAATCAGGCGCTTCGTGCTGCTCGCGATCTCGGGATTACGATGGTCAATCAGCTCAATCCGCTAAAGCGCTTTTTCATGCGCGAAGCTGCAGGACTAAACGAGCGCCTGCCCAGCTTGATGCGGTAAAACGAAAGGAGAGGCTCTGGCGAGAGGAGTGGTGCCGCATGGGTGACTTGAACACCCGACCTACGCATTACGAATGCGCCGCTCTACCAGCTGAGCTAATGCGGCACTCTTGCCAGAATCTGACGGGCGACCTCATACCCTCAAAACTGCGCTAGCGCAAGCTGAACGGGCTGTCTTAGCGTGAGAACATACCTTGATACCAAGGCTTGCTCGCCTCGGCTTGAGCTTCGTCCGGCGTAGGTGGGCCAGGATCATCCGGGCGATGCATGTCGACCGGGTCGTTGCTCGCCTCGACCGCTTCTGGTGCCCTGTCATTTGGGGCGTCGTCCGCACCGTTTGCAGAGGCCTCGGTCTTTTCTTCGGTGACCGATTCTGATTCCACAACCTTCTCATTCACCGGCTCCGGCTCGGCCTCGGCTTCGGGTTCTGGCTCCGGTTCGGTCTGCTCAGCTTCCTCGGCCGTGGGGTCTTCCACCTCATTAGCTTCTGCAGCCGGGACATCTTCCGGCGTCTCAGGCTCTTCGATCAAATCGGGTTCGGCGACAGGTGGTTCCGGCTCGGCGTGAGTGAGGGTTTCCATCGGCACCTGCCATTCAAAAGCGTCAAGTTCGCCGGTGACCGGTGAGACGGGCAGCCAAATTTTTGAGATATGTCCGTCTGCAACCCAGGCCGGATCACGCGGCGCCCGAACGGCACGGGACAACCATTCCCGCGCACGGCCTTTGTCGCCAAACTCGCCCTGTTCGATTTCGGCCATCAGCTCGCACACGCGCACCGGGAGGCGGTCCTCGCTATGGGGCGCCAGGGCAGTGCGCGCGTCCTTCCAGTCCTGAGCATCGATGCATGCTACGGCCAGCGCTATGGCGCCTTCAATTCCGCCGCCATGCTTGTTGGTCAGGGTCTTGATGCGTTTCTGCCGATCCTGTGGGGAATCGCCGGAGCGCAGGAAAGCATATACCTCCGCCACATCCGGGTGAGGGACAAGCTTCCAGGTTTTCTCCAGAAGGCGCGACGCCTTGCGAATGCTCTTTCGGCTGGACAAGATCCGCCCGGCTACCACTGCTGCCGGTACCAGGTCTGGGGCGCTGCGCAAGGCCCGCTCGGCCAAGGAAAGTGCTTCATCTGGCTGGCTTTCCTCAAGCTCGATGGCCCTGGCCGTTTGAACAACGGCCTGAAGGCGGCTCTCCTCGTCTTTGTTGAGAATGCCGGCGATGCGTTGATTGTCGAGGGTTGTGCCCACGGC
>JBCDIP010000370.1:0-4223 GCA_038748855.1 Pseudomonadota bacterium | reverse complement strand
GGCGCAAGTTCGAGGATTTGGCCGGCTGCGGCTTGATTGAAGGCTACGGGCTCTCAGAAACCTCACCGGTTGCCACCGCCAATCCCTATAACGGTCTGGAGAAAGAAAACTCCATCGGCCAACCCCTGCCCGGCACCTACATCTCCATTCGCTCGCTGGACGATCCGGCCGTCGAACTTGATGTGGGCGAGAACGGTGAGATCTGCATAGCGGGCCCACAGGTGATGGACGGATATTGGAACAAGCCGAAGGAAACCGCGGAGACCTTCACCGGTGAGTATTTCCGAACAGGCGATGTGGGCTACATGGATGAAGACGGCTTCATCTACATTGTTGATCGCATCAAAGACATGATCAACTGCTCAGGCTTCAAAGTGTATCCGCGCCGGATTGAAGATGCGATCTATACGCATCCGTCCGTGGACGAAGTAACTGTGATCGGTGTGCCGGATGACTATCGCGGCGAAACGCCCAAAGCCTTCATCAAACTGAAGGCCGGAGAGACGGCAACCGAAGAGGATATCCGCAAAGCGATCGAGCCCAAGCTCGCGAAGATCGAGATGCCGGAATACATCGAGTTCCGCGACGAGTTGCCGAAGACCATGGTGGGCAAGCTCTCTAAGAAGGAACTGCGCGAAAGCGAACCATCTTGACCCGCTCCGTTAACCACATTGTTTAAACTTTTAACGGTTTTCCCCCTCTTGCCTCAAATCCGTGTTAATGCCTTCTGGTTGCCTCGAAATCGTCAATTAGTGGCGCCATAGTCGAGGCTTCAAAAGAGTGGGATGGAGTCGAGTATGGATAGTCCGGCGCATCAGGGGATCTGGGGCGATGAATTCCATTTTTTACCGTTTGTATCGATTATGGGGGCCAGCACAATTGGCGCAGTGAATGCGTCTATGGCAATGGCCCGAGACGGCATGCCGGGATCCGTCGGGATTATCTTTCTAATGGCTTGGGGCCTTGTCACTTGCATGTTGCTGGTGGCCGGCAACCAACTGTTCTGTCGCAAGCAACTCGCTAAGAAACTGAACCGCACAGTTATTGCCCGCACCGGGTCCGGTGCAGCCTTCGTGTTGGTTACACTGTTTGCTGTCTACGGTACCTATAGTGCGGTGAGCTCAGTGTCTGGCGCACAGGCCAGATCTGTGATTGCTGTACCTGAGGTGCAGTCCACCTTACCTGTCACCGCGTCCATACAAGCTGAACCAGCCCCCCAAACCGGCGGCGCAGGTTCCATCCACTATCAGACTTCTGGGCAGACCTATCAGCCATCAGGCGCCCTGCCCGCACCGATCGCACCTCCGATCGGCGAGTTGGCGCGGCTTCCAAAGCCAGCCACTCTTCAGGATAGCGATCTGAACGCCACAGGCGGACAAGATCCGAACGCGAGCGCGTTAGAGATTAAGCCAAGCGCACAGACGCCCGAGCGCAAAGCGATCAAGAAGCGGCCGGCAAAGCGCAAGTCAAAGCAGACAAAGCCAAAGAGCATTATTGCAAAACCAGCCAAGCCAGTGACGTTCTCAACGGTTGATAGCGCGTCCGCGCCTGCCCCGGCGCGTCAGTTGCAAGGCGAAGCCAGCCAGCGTAACGGCTCCAACTTCTCTGCAAAATCCATCGGCTGCACGGGCCGCAATTGCGGCGAAGCTGACGATAACCGCTAATTGACGGGGATATCTCCCCTGGCCCAGCCGTCCTGCACCTCAGCGCAGTAATCGGAATACCTGCCCGCTTCGATGGCCGCACGCGCGCCTGCCATCAGGTCCTGATAGTAGGCAATATTTGCCCACGTGAGCAGCATCGATCCCAGATACTCTCCGCACCTGATCAGATGATGCAGGTAGGCCCTTGAATAGTCGCGCGCTGCCGGACAGCTGCTTTCTGGATCAAGAGGGCGCGGGTCGCTCGCATGGCGAGCGTTGCGCAGATTAATTTTGCCGAACCGCGTGAATGTCTGCCCATGGCGGCCGGACCGTGTGGGCATTACGCAGTCAAACATATCGATCCCTAAGGCGACGGACTTCAGAAGATCGTCTGGCGTCCCCACACCCATAAGATAGCGCGGCTTGTGTTCCGGCATCACGGGCAACACACCCTCCAGAACGCGGAGCATTTCAGCCTGCCCCTCACCTACAGCCAAACCGCCAATGGAGTAGCCGGGGAAGTCCATCTCGATCAGAGCAAGGGCAGACGCTTCGCGCAGGTCCTCGTAGACGGAGCCCTGGACAATCCCAAACAGCGCTTGATGGCGCTTGGGACCAAAGGCTGCCTTGGAGCGCTCCGCCCATCGCAAGGAAAGCTCCATAGAGACCTTCGCCTCCTCATGGCTGGCGGGATGCGGTGTGCACTCATCAAGCTGCATTTGAATATCGGAGCCCAGCAAGCCTTGAATTTCTATGGAACGCTCCGGCGTGAGTTCATGGCGCGAGCCGTCAATGTGGGACTGAAAGGTCACGCCATGCTCTGTCATCTTGCGCAACTTGGCCAGCGACATGACCTGAAAACCGCCGGAATCTGTGAGGATCGGATGCGGCCACCGCATAAACTGATGCAGACCCCCCAGAGCAGCCACTTCTTCGGCGCCTGGCCGCAACATCAAATGGTAGGTGTTGCCCAAAACGATATCCGCGCCACAGCCGCGGACCTGCTCAGGATACATGGCTTTCACAGTGCCAGCCGTCCCAACGGGCATAAAGGCAGGTGTACGGATTTCTCCGCGCGGCGTAACCACCCGGCCGCGCCGCGCAGCGCCATCGCGAGTCAGCAGCTCAAATACAAACTCGTCGGCCATCAAACGGGGTCCATCCGGTGCAAAAGGCACGCATCGCCGTAAGAGTAGAAGCGATACTCATTGGCAATGGCATATGCATAGGCCTCCTGCATACGGTCAAGGCCGCTGAAGGCGGACACAAGCATGAAGAGGGTGGAGCGCGGCAAATGGAAGTTGGTCAGCAGCAAGTCCACAGCTGCGAACCGGTATCCCGGTGTGATGAAAATATCGGTGCTGCCAGAGAACGCTTGCACATGGCCCTCAGCATCAACAGCACTCTCCAAGAGCCGCAACGAGGTGGTGCCCACACTCACCACCCGGCCACCGGCCGCGCGAGCCGCATTCAGGCGGTTCGCGACATCACTGCTCACCTCGCCCCACTCTGAGTGCATATGGTGTTCGCGCGTATCGTCAACCTTCACGGGCAGAAACGTTCCGGCACCCACATGAAGGGTCACGAATTCACACCCAATTCCGGCCGCCTTAAGGCTCTCCATAAGCGCCTTGGTGAAATGGAGCCCCGCAGTCGGCGCAGCCACTGCACCATCGTGAGCGGACTAGATGGTTTGATAGTCTGAGCGGTCCTGTTCATCCACCGGCCTCTGGGAGGCGATGTAGGGCGGCAGCGGCATAATGCCGAGCTGCGCAATGGCCTCATCCAAGGCAGGTCCGTCAGCGCTGAACGTCAGCTCAATTTCACCGCCCTCATGCTTAGCCGTGACAGTGGCCGACAACGAACCCCCCAACGGATCTCCAAACTGAATCTCATCGCTCACAGCCAGTTTCCGGCCAGGTTTGGCGAACGCTGCCCAGCGGTCGCTGCTGAGACGTTGATGCAAGGTTACCTCGATTTTCGGCGTCGCTTCGCCCCGGCCCACCCGCACCCCGCTCAGTTGTGCAGGAATGACCCTGGTGTTGTTGAACACCAGAACATCGCCCGCTCGCAACCGGCTCGCCAGTTGCCCAACGGAATGATCGGTCAAGCTGTCTTGCGAGACCTCCAGCAGACGCGCAGTATCGCGCGGCACCGCGGGGCGTAGCGCAATCCGCTCTTTGGGCAGCTCAAAATCGAATGCGTCGACGCGCATGGGCGCGCCCTCACCTCACCGTGGGCGCTCTAGGCCATGTCGGCAGCAACTACCATGCTCACAATGTGATCAGGATTGCGCACGGGCTCACCGCGCTCAATCTGATCAACGTTTTCCATGCCCTCGATCACCTTGCCCCAGACCGTGTATTGCCGGTTGAGAAACGAGGCATCATCAAAGCAGATGAAAAACTGGCTATTTGCACTGTTGGGCATGGATGAGCGCGCCATGGAGGCCGTGCCGCGCACGTGGGGCTCATCATTGAATTCCGCTTCAAGGTCCGGATAGCTGGACCCGCCGGTCCCCGTGCCGTGGGGACAACCGGTCTGGGCCATGAAGCCATCGATCACCCGGTGAAACTTGAT
>JBCDIP010000369.1:0-4227 GCA_038748855.1 Pseudomonadota bacterium | reverse complement strand
GTCCGGAAGTGATGGCCCGGTCTGTGTTCGCCAACCCGGAATGGTGGGCGGACAATGGTGATGAAGTGAACGAACGCTTCAAAGCCTGGATGGCCAAGTAACCAACACGCTTCACTGAAGCTGGAAAGGCGGTCCCATCAGCGGGCCGCCTTTTTCATTTGTGCTACTTGGGCTTTATCTGCTCGCCAAACACGGCCAGAGCTTGTTCCATGGTGCGGTTTGGGTCGATGGTTTCGCGTGTTTCGCTCGCAAACGGGGTCTGCGAGAGCAGGCGGAAAATTTCAGCCGCTCCTTCGTGAAACCCTGGCGTAACGCCGGCAGAGGCGAACGTCGATGCAATCTCTTCCATCTCCCCAATCCAGCGCCCAGAATCTGCCGGCAAGCGTGAGATACGCCCCTCCATGTCCTTCAAGGTTGCAGCCTGGCTGATGCGGAACTCGTTCAGCAGTTCCGGCAACACCCCAAGCTGCTGCGCAGCCAGCAGCACAGCGGTGTGCAAGGTCCAGGTTCCCTTGGTAAGCCCCGCATAGGACATCTTCAAAGCCGAGGCCCGGCCCGGCTCTGTCCCAACAGCGCTTACATCGAACCCGAGACCGTTCAAAGCCAGCATCGGGCCGGTGTCCTGACCGGAGACATAGAACCTGGTTCCTCCCCCTTTGCCAGGCGCCAGACCAATGATGCCGCAATCAATAAACGGCGCACCTGCGGCTGCGATGACTTCACCGGTCTCAATGGCCGTGTCCGGCGAGACCGCATTGCAGTCCACGTAAACCGGGCGCGCACCAGTGGCGGTCATGTCGGCAGCCACTTGGCGGGCTTGGTCCAGCGCCGAGCCCGGCGGCAGAATGGACAAGATCAGATCAGCCGCTTCCACGGCGGCCCGGATGGACCCCACGTCCGTCAAGCCCGCAGCTTCCGCAAGTCCCTTCGTGCGCTCGCTGCGGCCATCAAGGGCTGTGATGACGTCTTTGCCATGCTCTTTCAGGGCCCGGCCAACGCCGTGGCCCATGTCGCCCGGCATGAGAATCGCGATTGTCGCAGGGGTCATGGCTTAATACCCGATCGCGCAACCGTCTTTGCGCGGATCAGAGCCTCCTGTCAGTACACCCTCGTCCCAATCGATCCAGATCGCCTGAGACCCGCCCACCGGCTTGTTGGGTTTGACGATCCGATGACCTTTGGCCGCAAGCGCTTGCCTGATTTCTGCGGGCACGGTGTCCTCTATCTCCACTTCGCCATCAAACGGGTCCACCATAAAGCGCGGGCGATCCATGGCTTCCTGGACGTCTAGGCCATAGTCAAAGACGCCTGTGAGAAACTGCATATGCCCGAAAGCCTGATACTGGCCGCCCATGACACCGAAGGGCATGACCACCTTATCGCCCTTTGACACCATGCTTGGAATGATCGTGTGCAGTGGACGCTTGCCGCCTTCGATGCGGTTAGGGCTCTCCGGGTCGAGCGAGAAGCCCATGCCACGGCAGTGGAGAAGGACACCCGTGTGAGGGTCCATCAAACCGGCGCCATAACCCATGAACAGGGTGTTGATCAAACTGCACGCATTACGGTCCTTATCGACCACCGTCACGTAAACCGTATCGTTATGCCGAGGCAGATCCACATCCTGAGGCGGCTCGCTCGCCTTGTCCGGGTCAATCGCCCCGCGGATCCGCGCCGCGAACTCTTCTGACAAGAGCTCCTCCACCGGCACCTCAGCATAAGCCGGATCGGCCACATAAACGTTGCGGGCCCTGTAGGCCAGGCGGCACGCTTCCAGCTCTGTGTGTATCCGCTCAAGGGTGATTGGCGTTTGGTCATCCAGGTCAACACCGCTCATGATGTTGAGCAGCAGCAAGGCGATAACGCCCTGGCCGTTTGGCGGGCACTGCCAAACCCTGTGCCCGCGGAACTCTGCGGAGATGGGATCGGTGTAGACGCCTTCAACAGCGGCGAAATCCTCCATGGTGTGGAGCCCGCCCTTGCTTTGTAGGTACTCAACGATGTGCTGCGCGATCTCGCCTTTGTAGAAGGCGTCGCGTCCCTCGTCGGCGACCGTCTGGAGCGTTTGTGCAAGTGCCGGCAAGCGCAGCATTTGGCCGATCTGCGGCAACGTCCCGCCTGGCATGTATGCCGCCGCAACATTGGCATCGCCGGCCATTAATTCCTTTGCGCCTTCAGAATCTGCAAACACCCGCGAGGAGATGGGATAGCCGTCTCTGGCATACCCAATGGCAGGCGCCAGCACGTCCGCCAAGGGCATGCGTCCATGATCGCGCACCAGCCTGTCCCAGGCATCCAGGGCTGAAGGAACGGTGACGGAATGGGGCGTTTGCTGCTCAATCTCCTTAATGCCCTGGTCGGCAAACCACTGCGTGTTGTAGCCGGCAGCTGCTTTAGCGGATCCGTTAAATGCGCTGATCTTGCGCGCATCGCCCTGCGGCGCATAGAGGCAAAAGCAATCGCCTCCAATGCCAGTGGACCCTGGCTCTACAACCCCTTGAACCGCCACCGCTGCAACAGCAGCGTCCATTGCGTTGCCGCCGGCTTTAAGTACATCAATGGCCGCCTGGCTCGACAGCGGGTGAGAGGTGCAAGCCATGCCGTGGGGGGCGTGAACCGGAGACCGTCCGGGCAACTCAAGATCGCGCATTACCGATCAACTCCTCAAAAATTGGCGGTCCACCATTGGTGGCAAGCGAACCGCAGGGCGGGAAGACCGCTATCCAGCATTTGCAAGCGCGAAACGCAAGGCTATAGTCGCACCAACCGGTTCTCCGATGCACTTGGTGCGAAGAGATTGACCGAGAAGATTGACGGCCGGACGGCCATAACCCAGGGAGATAGGAATGAAGAAACTCATCACAACCACTCTTGCCGCTGCAGCTTTTGCTGTGGTCGGCACTGCGCCTTCCCAGGCTGCAGACATCCCGTGTGACACTGCACAGCTCCTTGTGCCGTGGAAAGCGGGCGGCGGAACGCATGTGATCTTTTCGATTTTTGAGAAGACCATCCAAAACATGGATGTGAAGCCCAAGATCAAGGTGGTGACCGTGCCCGGTCAAGGCGGCAACAAGGGTGCTAAGCAAGCCGCTAAGGCGAAGGCCGATGGATGCACACTGTTCGCTATTCACCAGAGCGCCATCACCAGCTTTTTGAATGGCCGGGTGGACTTCCACTATGACGGTTTTGAAACCGTTTCCAACTTGACCATGACGCCGGACATCGTCGGTGCCGCTGCTGGTGCGCCGTTCAAGACCTTCAAGGAGTTTGCCGATTATGCCAAAGCAAACCCCAAGAAGATCAAGGCCGGTACCACATTCGGTTCCACCAGCCACTTCATCTGGCTTCTGCTCGCAAAAGAGATGGGTGTTGAGTTCTCATATGTTCCGTACGACGGAACCCGTGAACGGATGACCGCCCTTCTGTCCGGAGCGATCGACGTGGGCGCTCTCAACGTTGCCTCCGGTTCGAAGTATCTGTCGTCAGGCGAGCTGCAAGGCTTCGCCATCGCTGCAGAAGACCGGGCCAAGCAATTGCCTGAGATGCCGACGCTGAAGGAAGAAGGCGTCAACATGACCTTTGCGCTTGAGCGCGGCATCGTGGCTCCGAAGGGCACGCCTCAAGCAGTGATCGATC
Source organism: Pseudomonadota bacterium (assembly GCA_038748855.1). GTDB lineage: Bacteria > Pseudomonadota > Alphaproteobacteria > Rhizobiales > CAJQND01 > JAAEUE01. The sequence continues at coordinate 591 of JBCDIP010000369.1, read as the reverse complement.
ATTGGGCAGCTATCTTTAAGAAAGCCTCAGAAGATCCTGATCTGATGAAGCAAATGGACGCCAAAGGTACTGGCCTGCGCTATCAGGGACCGGCTGATTTCCGCGCCTGGGCAGACCAGATCTATAAAGACTATGAAGCCGTAGCCATCGAAATCGGCATGTTCAAGAAGTAGTCTCAAGGAACGACTGCGCCCGGCCCAATTAAGCGGCCGGGCGCTTCCTCTTTCTCCAGCTGACGGTTCCGTATGACCAGCCTTAACCGGGATACTTTCGTTGCTATTGTGCTGCTGCTTGCCTGCGGCGGCCTCTACATGGCCTCTCTGGAGATCCGCGAACCTGACTACGGTCAGCTGTCGCCTGCCACTTGGCCGCGGATGATCATCGGCATCGTTGCTTTTCTCAGCATGATCTACCTGGTGCAGTCCATCCGGCGTGGGCCAGATAAGAAGGATGACGATGAAGGTTGGCAGGGTTTTGCGGCTTTCTTTGCTCAGTGGCGCAATGTGCTCTGGGTCTTTGCTCTGTTTTTAGGATATTTGTTGGCCTTGCCCTGGGTGGGAATGCTTCTCGGCGGGGCGACCTTTGTTTTTC
>JBCDIP010000368.1:0-4231 GCA_038748855.1 Pseudomonadota bacterium | reverse complement strand
GTCCGCATCAAGCTTTCCGATCAGGTCGCGGGTTCTCAGATATTGCTGAACCGTGTTGTAGGAGGGCCCAGACGCATTGACGACTTCATATCGGTCGTCCGTACCACTCTCAGCCCGCAACGCCCGCTGCAGTTGAACCGGCAAGGTTTCCTCATCCGTCAGTCCGCTGCCGAAGACATGACCATCCCCAATCATGGCAATGCGCAACTTGCCCTGCTTATCGCCCAGCTCCGGCCCGCGCATGCCGAGTGCATTCACCGTTATGGGAACCACATACGCGATCCGCTCCTGGCCGGTCAGGATGCCGGGGTTTGGCGTAAACGCGAGCTTTGGATCAGGCTTGTAGAGATGAGGTCCGCCCACAAACGGGCTTAGCGTCCCGTAATAGGTCAGGCGCAATCCGCCCTCAATAAGCGCCAGCGTCACAACACCGGCAACCGTCATGGTCAATAGATTGAGTGCAATCAGCTTAAGCAGTCGCATACAAAAAATTCACACACCAAAACTCAACTCTTCATCGCCTCCTTAACAGCCCCGGCCAGCTGCTTCAGCGAGAACGGCTTAGGTAAGAACGAAAATTTCTCGTTCTCCGCAAGGTTTTTCGCAAAGGCATCCTCGGCATAACCGGAAATGAAAATCACATTGGAGGTCATCTCCCGCTTGCGCAGTTCTTTCAGCAGCGAGGGCCCATCCATTTCCGGCATCACCACATCTGAGATCACCAGATCGATTGTGTCCCCGCCATGTTTGTCGATAACCGCCAGGGCGGACACGCCGCTATCGGCCTCAAGCACGTTGTAGCCCCGGGACGTCAGTGCACGAGACGCAAAGGCCCTGACCGCATCTTCATCTTCCACCAGAAGCACGGTGCCCTCGCCAGTAAGGTCGGCAGGTTTGACCTCCTTGCGCTCAGACTCTTTCTCGTTCGCCTCATCCTCCGCCGTCATGTGATGACGGGGCAGATAGATGCGGAACGTTGTGCCCTTGCCCACCTCACTGTCGCAAAAGATGAAGCCGCCCGTTTGCTTGACGATGCCATAGACCGTGGCAAGGCCAAGGCCGGTGCCTTTGCCCACTTCTTTGGTTGAGAAGAAGGGCTCGTAGATCTTGTCCAACACCTCTTTTTCCATGCCGGTGCCGGTGTCCGACACCTCGCACAGAACGTACTCGCCCGCCGGCATCAAAGACGGGTCCACCTTCGCGGCCTCCGCTTCGGCCAAATTGGACGTGCGGATGGTGAGCCGCCCGCCGCCCGGCATGGCATCGCGGGCATTCACCGCCAGGTTCATGATCACCTGCTCAAACTGGTTCACATCAACCTTCACCAGTCCAAGATCACGCCCATGGGTGATTTCCAACTCAACCTTTTCGCCCAAAAGACGGTTCAACAGATTGCCCAGGTCACTGAGCGTGTCGGTGAGCGAAAGCACTTCGGGCCGCAAGGTTTGACGGCGCGAGAAGGCCAAGAGCTGACGCACCAGATTGGCCGCCCGGTTGGCGTTCTGCTTGATGTTCATGATGTCCTGGAAGGACGGATCAGTGGGCCGGTGCTTGGCCAGCAAGAGATCGGAAAAGCCGATAATGGCGGTGAGCATATTGTTGAAGTCGTGCGCCACCCCGCCGGCCAACTGGCCCACGGCCTGCATCTTCTGCGACTGGGCAAACTGCAGCTCCAGCGTCTTGTGCTCGGTGGTGTCCACCGCATAGACGATCACACTGGCCGGCTCATCGCCCGCCTCATCCATGCGGGAAAAGAATATCTGGCCCGAGCGACCTTCCTCACCTTCTGCGCTGCCGAACTTCACGTCCTGGGGCGGCACCCGCTTGCCGCCGCGCGCAGCCGCGATGGCCTCTTTCACCGCCGCCCGGTTGGGCTCGTCCACAAGCGCGATGATATTGGCGTCAGAAGCGATGGGCCCCACGGTGGTGGCAAGTGCCGTATTGGAGCTTTGGATCCGCCCGGTCTCATCCACTTCCGCAATACCGATCGGCGCGTTGGAGAAGAACCGCCTGAGCTTCAGCTCCGCCAGACCTGAACTCTTCAGGTCCCGTCCACCGATCTGCTGCTTCAACACCAAGGAACGCGAAGGGCCCGCCTCACCGTTTTCATCAAAGCTCACCGCATGCAGCACGCGCACCGGAATAGAGGTGCCGTCCTGGGCGAGAATGTCCATGTCAAACAGATCGGAGAAGGTCTCACCCGGCTCTGCGCTGACCCCGCTCAGAAGCTTGGCGCTTTCAGCCGGCGTGAACTGGCTCACCTGAACCGAGCCATTGGCCGCGTCAATCAGATCGAGCCCCAGCCATTCCGCCAACGTGGCGTTCATATATTCAACGGAGCCGGAAGGCCCTGCAGAGAAGAAACCGGCCGGCGCCTCGTCCAGATAGCCGATAATGTATTGCAGCTTTTCAAAGGCCGTTTCCTGGGCCATGCGGGCATCGGTATTGTCCACAATGCGCCACATGGTGTGGGTCTGACGGCCATCATGAACCACCGGCTCCACAAAGATCGAATGCCATGAGGGGCTCTCTGCCCTGGCGCCGGGTGCGGCGCTGCCGGCCACCAGCTTGAAGTCTTCGCGTCCGGGCTTTCCGTCCTTGCCGGCCTGGGCCAGGCGGTAGACCAGTTCGGAGACCTCCGGGTAGCCCGCATAGAGATTTTCCACGCCCACCATTCTGGCCCGCTCAGCCGATGAGCTCAAAGACACATAGCGGCCATTGGCGAACACCACCCGGCCGCGCAGGTCGAGGACTACAGCAGGATCGCTGAGACCGTTCAGAACCCCTTCCAGAAACGCAATCTGGCGCGATTTACGCCCCAGATGCACAATGCCGCCAATCCACCCGATCAACGCGAACAAGCCACAAAAGGCAAAGACCGCCGCTGCGCCCAAAAGCCAGACCGGCGCATCCCCCTTGAAGCGGTAGGTCACGAGCCCGGCGGCGCCGGCCAAGAGCACAGCCAGGATCACAGCCACCACCGGGTTGCCCGTTTGGGCCGGTTCTGTGGCTTGGAACGCCGGCTGCACAGGCTGGCCGGCCAGGGTCTCAGTCGCTTCGTCTTTGCTCATGAAGATCCGCTATGGTCTTTCATCCGCCATTTGAAAGGGAAACATCGAATCACTGGCGACTATAGGCGAATTTCCTTTCGTGTTTGAAAAGAAGTGTGAGGATATCCAAAGCGGACAGGAACTGTTGGCTTTTCAGGTTTCAAGGTCGCTCAACGAGAAGACACTTTTCCGGTCTGCGGGCGACTGGGGAACGCAGCTGAACGTGAGATCAATCTCAGCGGGAAGTCCGTCGAACTCAAGCGCATGGAGCGCGCTCAGCAACAAGCCGTGATCGTGCACCAATTCTTCATGGTCTATGATCTGCACGCACTGAGGCGTCAGTGCAGCGAGCTCGTCCCAGAACGCATAATAGCGCTCATAGTCCGCCCGCAACGTCTCAAGGCTTGCCAGCGCATCGGCCTTTGAGCTGAACCATGTGCACCTCAGCCCCCAGTTCAGTAACGAGACCAGCGCCGCATCCGCCTGTTTGCGAATAACCAGATGACGTGTACGCACCGGATAGCCGCACAGCGTGTCCACATCGCGAATAGTGTTGGCGCTCAACTGATTGCTGTACTCGCAGGCCAGGAACTGGGGGATATGCTCCTTTTCAGCGTACCAGCGGCAGTGTTTGTGCCGCGGGCCGCTGCGCTCCGGCTCATCCTTGTTCAACACTTTGAATCCCAATTTCTCCAAGGAGAGCAGAAGGAAATTCGTGCCGCTGCGTTGCAACCCGTGATGCGCCACACATGGGGGCTTTTTGATGCCAAAGAACATGCTCGGCCTCTATCACTCCCTTTGCTCAGCAGCTCGGCGCTCAGGATGTCACTTCATACCACAGGACCGAACGCTTCACCACGAACCGGTCTTGGCGCCCGCGTCTTTACGCTGCCATAAAAAGTGCTAATTTGCCGGTAGGAGTGGATGGACTGGGCCGAATCGCGCCGAGCGGCGCGAACGGGCTCGAACATGAGCGGTGGGCGGCCGCTGGGCGGATATGAGCACAGACGACCTTGTTAAGATCATTGGCGCGATCGCCATTGTTTTGCTTTTCATTTTCATTGCCATTGCAATTTTCCGCCGGATTGGCGGGGAAGTTCGCGGCAAGCGAGGCAGCCGGCTGGCGGTCACGGAGTTCCGCGAGCTCGATAAGCTGCGCCACCTTGTGCTGGTGCGGTGCG
>JBCDIP010000367.1:0-4258 GCA_038748855.1 Pseudomonadota bacterium | reverse complement strand
TGACAGGTGCGTGCCAGATCCTCTGAGGAGCCGCCGAACTCCATGAGCACGGCCGCTTCGTGAATCATGTCGCCGGCGCCGGCTGCGATGATGTGAACGCCCAGCACACGGTCCGTGGTGGCATCGGCCAGAACCTTCACAAAGCCGTCCGTTTTACGCATGGACTTGGCCCGGCCATTGGCGGTGAAGGGGAACTTGCCCACTTTGTACTCCACCCCAGCCTCTTTCAGCTCTTCTTCGGTTTTGCCGACGGAGGCCACCTCCGGCATGGTGTAGACCACGCCGGGGATTACGTCATAGTTCACGTGGCCCGCCTGACCGGCGATGATCTCCGCTACTGCGATGCCCTCATCTTCGCCCTTATGGGCCAGCATGGGGCCGCGCACCACGTCGCCGATGGCATAGATGCCCGGAACGTTGGTTTGGAAGTGATCGTCAATTTCCACAATGCCGCGCGGGCCCATGGCAACGCCCACCTCTTCCAGACCAAGCCCTTCGGTGTAAGGCACCCTGCCGATGGCCACCAGAACCACGTCTGCGTCAAGCACTTCAGCATCGCCGCCTGCGGCCGGCTCAACGGTGACTTTGAGGCCTGATTTCTGCTTTTCAACGCCGGTGACCTTCTTGGACAGCATGAAGGTCATGCCCTGCTTCTTCAGCATGCGCTGGAAGTTCTTGGCGATGTCGGCGTCCATGCCCGGCAGGATCCGGTCCAGGAACTCCACAACGGTCACCTGCGCGCCAAGGCGGCGCCACACCGAGCCCAGCTCCAGGCCGATGACGCCGCCGCCCACCAGGATCATGTGCTTGGGCACCTTGGTCAGCTCCAGTGCGCCGGTGGAGGAGACCACATGCTCTTCGTCAATCTCGATGCCCGGCAGCTGGGCCACATCGGAGCCTGTGGCGATGACGATGTTCTTGGTCTCAATCACCTGGGTGTCGCCCTCGCCGGAGACCTCAACCTTGCCCGGCGCGATAATCTTGCCCGTGCCTTTAAAGCCGGTGATCTTGTTCTTCTTGAAGAGGAACTCGATGCCCTTGGTGTTGGCCTCAATGGTCTCGGTCTTGTGCTGCATCATGGCCGGCAAATCGAGCTTCGGCTTGGCGATCTTGATGCCGAGGCTGGCAAAGTCGTGGCCGGCCTCTTCGAACAGCTCGCTGGCATGGAGCAGGGCCTTTGAGGGGATGCAGCCAATGTTCAAGCACGTGCCGCCATAGGTGGGGTCCTTCTCGACCACTGCGGTTTTGAGGCCAAGCTGCGCGCAGCGGATGGCGCAAACGTAGCCGCCTGGTCCGGAGCCAATGACCGTGACATCAAACTGTTCTGACATGTCTTCTTCTTTCGCTGAGACGCTTTAAGGGTCTAGAGGTCGAGCACCAGGCGCTGCGGATCCTCAATGGCTTCCTTCACACGCACCAGGAAGGTCACGGCCTCTTTGCCGTCCACGATCCGGTGGTCATAGGAGAGCGCCAGATACATCATGGGCCGAACTTTGACTTCGCCATCCACCACCATGGGGCGCTGCTGGATCTTGTGCATGCCCAAGATGCCCGATTGCGGGGCGTTGAGAATGGGCGTCGACATGAGTGAGCCATAGACCCCACCGTTTGAGATGGTGAAGGTGCCGCCCTGCATGTCGTCGATCTTCAGCTCGCCATCGCGGGCCCGGCGGCCCAGTTCGGCAATGGTCATCTCGATGCCGGCGAGCGAGAGCATGTCCGCATCGCGCACCACAGGCACCACCAGGCCCTTGTCGGTGCCGACCGCAACGCCCACGTGGTAATAGTTCTTGTAGATGAGGTCGGTGCCGTCGATCTCCGCGTTCACGGCGGGCACATCTTGCAGGGCCGAGATGCAGGCCTTCACAAAGAAGCTCATGAAGCCGAGCTTCACGCCGTGCTTCTTCTCAAACAGATCTTTGTACTGCGAGCGCATGGCCATCACGTTGGTCATGTCCACCTCGTTGAAGGTGGTGAGCATGGCCGCAGTGTTCTGGGCATCCTTCAGGCGGCGCGCGATGGTCTGGCGCAGGCGGGTCATGCGGACCCGTTCCTCGCGGCTCTCATCGTCCGCGGCTACAGGCGCGCGCACTTGAACGGGCGCCTCCGGTGCGGCCGCAGGCGCGGTTTCGATATGCTTCAGAACATCGCCTTTGGTCACGCGGCCATCCTTTCCGGTGCCAGACACGCTGGCCGGGTCAACCCCCGCATCAGCAGCCACCTTGCGCACGGCCGGTGATACTGGCGCGTCATTGGCAGCGGCAGGCTTTGCTTCCGGCTCAGGTTTTGGCTCGGGCTTGGGTTCTTCTGCCTTGGCCGGTGCGGGCTCAGCCTTTGCTGTCGGCGCGGCAGCTGCTGCGGCACCTTCGGCAATGGCCCCCAGCAAGGCGCCCACTTCCACCGTGTCGCCGTCCGACACATCGATCGCTTCCAAAACGCCGGAGGCAGGTGCCGGCACTTCGATGGTGACCTTATCGGTCTCCAGCTCCACCAAGGGCTCATCGGCAGAAACGGCTTCACCGGCTTTCTTGAACCACTGGGCGACAGTGGCTTCGGTAACGGATTCACCTAGTGTTGGCACACGGATTTCAGTGGTCATGAGGTGCTGCCTTTCTAACGGCGTGGCAAGTGGAGTGGCATAACAAGCAAGGCGGTCAAAGGGTCAGCGCCTCATTCAGGAACGTTTCAACTTCTTTCAGGTGAACGCTCATCAAACCGGTGGCTGGAGAGGCCGCCGCAGGCCGGCCCACGTAGCGTGGCCGTTTGGACTTCACCTCAAGACGGCTCAGCACCGATTCAATGTTGGGCTCAACAAAGGTCCAGGAGCCCATGTTCTTCGGCTCTTCCTGACACCAGACAATTTCCGCATTGGGAAAGCGCGGCAGATCCTTCATCAGCGCCCGGTAGGGGAACGGATAAAGCTGCTCCAGCCGCATCAGGTAGATGTCGTTGATGCCGCGTCTCTCGCGCTCTTCGTAAAGGTCGTAGTAGACCTTGCCGGTGCACAGAACGACCCGCTCAATCTGCTCGTCATTGCGCAGCTTGATGGCCTGATCTGGCAGAATTTCCGCATCGTCCCACAACACCCGGTGGAACGAGGTTTCCGCGTCGAACTCATCCAGCTTGGAGATGCAGCGCTTGTGGCGCAGCAATGACTTGGGCGACATGATGAAGAGGGGCTTGCGGAAGTCCCGGTGCATCTGCCGGCGCAGCACATGGAAGTAGTTCGACGGCGTGGTGCAATTGACCACCTGCACATTATCTTCCGCACAGAGCTGCAAAAAGCGTTCAAGCCGCGCTGATGAGTGCTCCGGGCCCTGGCCCTCAAAGCCGTGAGGCATGAGCAGCACCAGACCGGACATGCGCAGCCATTTGCGCTCGCCCGACGAAATGAACTGATCGATCACCACCTGGGCGCCGTTCACAAAGTCGCCGAACTGGGCTTCCCAGATGACCAGCGCCTTGGGCTCGGCCAGGGAGTAGCCATATTCGAACGCCAGCACCGCTTCTTCAGACAGCATGGAGTTGATGACTTCATAGTGGGCCTGGTCTGCAGAGATGTTGCTCAGCGGCACGTAGCGGCCTTCATCCACCTGGTCGTTAAAGACCGAGTGGCGATGAGAGAAGGTGCCGCGCTCGCAGTCCTGGCCCGACAGGCGCACCGGATAGCCTTCTTCCAGCAAGGTACCAAAAGCCAGGTGTTCAGCCATGGCCCAGTCCACGGGCACCTCACCGTCCATCATCTTGGCGCGGTTGCCGATAACCCGCTTGAGGGTTCTGTGGATGTTGAAATCATCCGGATATTCGGTGAGTTTCTTGCCGATGGCGGTCAGGGTTTCCAGCTCCACACCGGTTTTGCCGCGCCGGGCCCGGCCTTCTTCCTTTACCGCTTTGAGGCCCATCCAGGCACCGTCAAGCCAGTCGGCCTTGTTGGGCTTATAGGCATCGGCACTGTCGAAATCGTTTTCCAGCTGGGCGCGGAAGTCCTCTTTCATCTTCTGGACGTCGTCCGCGGTCACCACGCCTTCTTTGATCAGCTTCTCAGAGTAGAGCTCCAGCACCGGAGGATGCTTGGCGATGCGCTGATACATGATCGGCTGGGTGAATGCCGGCTCGTCGCCCTCATTGTGGCCAAAGCGGCGGTAGCAGAACATGTCGATGACCACCGGCTTGCCGAAGAGCTGGCGGAATTCGGTGGCGATCTTGGCCGCATAGACCACGGCCTCCGGATCGTCCCCGTTCACGTGGAAGATCGGGG
>JBCDIP010000366.1:0-4291 GCA_038748855.1 Pseudomonadota bacterium | reverse complement strand
GACGGCACGAAGATCAGCACCTCGCCCAGCATCACGAACAAGATGGTGAGCGCCAAAAGCTTGGTGGACAGGCCACGCAAATAGCCCGTGCGCGGCGCCGACGCTGATGCGTCTTCGCCCTCAATCGGGGTTTGAGGTTCGGCCCTCTGGTCCACTTTAGCTAACGCTCCTTATGTTCAGCGGACTGCGCCGCAGCACACTAACCGAGCCACTTGCGCACTTTCATGGCCATCTGCACCCACTTGTTCTCAGCAAGGCCGGCATAGTGGGTGATGGCGGCGCGTTTGTTCACTTCGCCAAGGGTGGGATAGGGTACCACATATCCCGTAAACGCCCTGATATTAAGCCCTGAAGAGATGGCGAGCGACCACACGTGGATCAATTCTCCGGCACTGGGGCCAACGATCCCTGCGCCTAAGATCTTACCCTTCGGCGTGATGATCACCTTCACCAGGCCCATCGACTTGCGTTCTGCCTGCGCCCGGTCATTTTCCGCAAACGGCCAGCGTAAGATGCGAATGTCGCCATGCTCTTCCTTGGCCTGCTCCTCGGTGAGCCCAATGTTGGCGAGTTCAGGGTCGGTGTAGGTGACCCAGGGAATGTGGCCCGTGCTCTCCTTGGCGCGCAGGGGAAACAGCGCGCTGCGCACCACCAGTCCGGCGTGATAGTTGGCCATGTGGGTGAACTGCAGGCCGCCGGCCACATCGCCAATGGCATAGACGTTCTTGTTGGTGGTGCGCATATGCTTGTCCACCTTGATGCCGCGCTTTGAATACTCAATGCCGGCCCGTTCAAGATCCAGTCCCTCCACATTGGGCACGCGCCCCGCGGCCACAAGAAGGGTGGTGCCTGTGATGGTCTGCGCCTTGCCGCGATATTCGCACTCTAGCGCAAAGCCGTCCTTGGAGTGGGCCACATTGTTGATCTTGATGCCGGAGAGAATGCGCACGCCGTCGTCAATCACCTGGTCGAGCACAAACTTGGTGAGTTCGGGATCATCCTTGCCGAGCGGCGTAAACGCTTCCAGCAGGGTCACGTTTGAGCCCAGGCGGGCATGGGCCTGAGCCATCTCCATCCCGATGGGGCCACCGCCGATGATGATCAGATCCTTCGGCAGCTTGATGTTGTTGAAGACCGTCTCGTTGGTGAGGTAGGGCACCTGATCAAGGCCCGGAATGGGCGGCGTGCCGGGTGATGAGCCCGTGGCCACCACGAACTTGCGCGCTCTGATCTCTTCATCGCCCACAACCAACACCTTGGCGCTCTTAAAGCGCCCTGGCTCGCGGATCACGCGCACGCCAAGGCCTTCGAACCTTTCCTGGGAATCCAGTGGTTCGATTGAGGCAATAACACCGTGAATGTGCCGGTGCACTTGCTCAAAATCCACCTTCGGCGTCACCGGCGCCACGCCATATTTAGCCGAATGAGATTGAGCGTAGGCCGCCTTGCCGGCCGCGATGAGCGCTTTGGAGGGCACGCAGCCGTAGTTTAGGCAGTCGCCGCCCATCTTGCCGCTTTCCAGCAGCACCACCGAGGCGCCCAGCTGGGCGGACGCGGCCGCAACGGAAAGTCCGCCCGATCCGCCGCCAATGACGCACAGATCATACTTGGATGTTTCGCTCATAAGGTGTCCTTGGTCAAAATCGTCAAGCTTACGCCGCCTTGCGCCCGCGCACCTTTTGGATGATCACAGGTAAGATCGCCACGACCCCCAAGGCAGCAAACGCCAGCAACAGCTCCTTGGTGACCAAAGAGCCCGGGTCGATCGAAAATGGGCAGGCCTCAGCTCCTTTTTCCGCAATACAGGCGTCATTCGCCGCTTTTTGTGCATCTATTACACTGCCTAGACCAGAACCGAGAAATGCGAAAGCAAAGGTTCCAGGAATAATGCCTACAAACGTTGCGATGACGTAGGTGCCCAAGGGAACACCCAAAAAGGCAGGGGCCAGATTGACCAGCCAGAACGGAAAGACCGGAACCAGCCTCAAGAACAAGAGATAGCTGAGCGCGTTTTCCTGAAAACCATCGGACAACTTCTGCAATGTGGCGCCGGTTTTGGCGCGCAGGGCCTCTCCCAGAGAGGTTCTGGCCGCCAGAAACAGGAGGGTGGCGCCCAAAGTTGCAGCGAAAACAGTCACAAACCCGCCCAGCAGCCAGCCGAACAGGAACCCGCCGGTGATCGTGGCAGCGGCCCCGCCGGGCAGCGAGAAGGCCACAACAGCGATGTACATCGCCGCAAAGATCAGAATGGCCAACAGAAGGTTGGAACTCACGTAGTTCTGCAGGAACTCGCGGTTTTCTGCGACTTTCGATAGACTTAGGTACTCATGCCAGCCGTTCAAATAGACGATCAGGGCGGCCGCAACGATCGCCAGGATCGGCCCCCAACGCTTTAAAAATCCAGGTGCGGCCTCTTGTGTCTCACCCGTTTTGGTCTCTGTACCGTTTTCCATGCTTTAGTTTCTCCAGCGCCCCCGCACCACCAGCTGGCCGGTCTCGCATCCAGGCCGCATCGTTGTGCCAAAATACGCAAAGATCGTGTACGGAAAATACCCTCTCAAGCGGAAGTGATGATACGTCAGCAGAAGTGACATGACCATGCCTGGGAAAATGCAAGGGATTTGGCCGGGATTGATTGACTTTAGGCCCTCTTCTCCCTATAAGCCCGCACGATCTGGATCATTCGCCGGAATTTGAGCCTGCCGGGCAGTTTTGTTCGGCTTTTTGCTGATGTTCGCGGCATGGCGCAAGGGCAGGGCCCCAAGACGCCGAAACTCATGGAGAAGACCCGTGAAGAGAACTTTTCAACCGAGCCGGCTGGTTCGTAAACGCCGTCATGGTTTTATGGCACGCAAGGCCACCAAAGGGGGCCGCAAAGTTTTGGCACGGCGCCGGTCCAAGGGCCGTAAGCGTCTGTCCGCATAGCCCGCATTTGTTAGCGTAAGGCCGGCCTAGTGGGCCGGGTTCACATGCAGATGCCGGCCTCCAAGACCGTGCCCCAGTCCTCCCCGTACAAACCCGTCACCATCCGCCGGCGCGCGGACTTTTTGGCAGCTGCCCGCGCGGCCCATTCGGCTCAGCGCGGTTTGGTGCTACAAGCGCGTGAGCGTGACGATGAAGCCGGCCACCGGCTCGGATTTACGGTCACCAAGAAGGTGGGCAACGCGGTTGTGCGCAATCGGGTGAAGCGGCGTTTGCGGGCCGCAGCACGGCTTGAATTGGGAGAGGCGGGCCGTCCGGGGTTTGACTATGTGCTGATCGGGCGCAAAGCGACCATTGATCGTGATTTCGCTCAGTTGCGCGATGACCTTGCCAAAGCGGTGCGCAAGGTCCACATGGAGACGAACCGGAGAGAGGGTGCCTAAGGGCTGAAGACAGGCGGCAGGATGGATAAGGACACAAACAAGAATCTGATTTTGGCTCTTGTTCTCTCGCTTGGCGTTCTCATCGCCTGGGAGTTGCTCTACGGGCTGCCGAAAATGCGCGAGCAGCAGCGTCAGGCGGAAATTGCCGAACAACAGCAACAAGCGCAGCAAGGCCAGGCCGGAACGCCCTCTGCCCCTGCGACAACGCCAAATGCAGCCGTTCCAGCACCGGACGGGGCCGTGCCCCAGCCCGGCGCAGACGCCTTGCCCGGCGCGACCTTCACCGCAGAAGACAGCAAAGCGGCCGGACGTATTGAGATCGAGACCCCTCTGCTGTCAGGTTCCCTGAACCTGAGAGGCGCGCGGCTTGATGATCTGAGGCTCATCCAGTACCGCGAGAGGGTTGATCCCGAAAGTCCGGTGATCACGCTTTTGGGGCCCGAAACGTCACAGAACCCCTTCTATGTGGATGCCGGTTGGATTGCCGCGGGAACCACCAAGCCGAATGTGCCAGGCCCCACATCGGTGTGGACAGCACCAACAGGGGCTAAGTTGACGCCTCAGACCCCGGTTACGCTGACCTGGAACAATGGCGCGGGCCTGACATTCAAGCGCACGATTTCAATCGATGAAGGCTATATGTTCACCATCGAGCGTGAGATCGAGAACACCTCTGCTGAGGCGGCCGTCTTGTTCCCGTACGCGCAGGTCACCCGCCACAATACACCTGACATTGAAGGGTTCTTCATTTTGCATGAAGGCCTTGTGGGTGTGTTGGATGGCAACCTGGAAGAGATCGACTATTCCGACGTGCAGGAAGAGACCAAGCCGCAAGAGTTTGAATCCACCGGCGGTTGGCTGGGCATCACCGACAAGTATTGGTCGGTCGTGCTGGTTCCCGATCAGTCCAAAAAGCTGAAAGCTCG
>JBCDIP010000365.1:0-4292 GCA_038748855.1 Pseudomonadota bacterium | reverse complement strand
TGATGGAAGCGGAAACCATTGGCCGGCGCATTGGCGTGCATTTCCGGGTGGACGTGGAGCGGCGGATCAACGGGGCCGCAGGCGTGGGCGCGCACCGGACCTCCATGCTGCAGGATTTTGAGAAGGGCCGGGCCTTGGAAATCGACGCGCTGCTCACCGCGGTGCAGGAGATGGGCCGGCTGGTGGATGTTTCAACGCCCCACATGGATGCGGTTCTGGCGCTGGTTCAGCAGCTGGGCCGGGTGCATGATGTCTATCCGGTGTACCCGGAGGCGGACCCGGCGGAAGATCCTGAAGAGGCGGCGGTGGATTAGGGGCGCGGATCGCGTTCGAGGAGACCAAACTGTACTTCGGTCCACCACCGACCTTGAGCCCAGATACAATCTCTGGCCACACCTTCCCGGATCATGCCGAGTTTTGCCATCACGCGAAGGCATGGCTCGTTCTCAACGGCCACTTCGGCAGTGATGCGGTGTACGCCCAGATCGTCAAAGCCAAACCTGATGAGCTCGCGGGCCATCTCGGTTCCGATGCCCTTGCCGGCATGGGTTTTGTCAACGCCGACACCGAGGCTGGCGATTGCGGGATGAAATCGTGACAGGCTGACCTGACCCACCAGGGCGCCAGAGGCATTGTCGATTGCCACATAGACGAACAGCCGGCGTTGGTCCTCTGGACCGCGGTGCTCGAAATATCGCTGGACCCTCAGAGTGCCGTCGGCGAACTCCTCAGGCTCCACGGCTTGAAGCTTCCACTGCTCCGGTTTGGTTTGATACCTCTGCAGCGCCGGGCCGTCGTCCAGACGGACCTCGCGAAGCCTTAAGCGGGGCGTGGTGAGTTCGGGAAGCATTGGTGCTTTTCTCGCGGGGATTCTGAGATCTTACGGGTCTACTGATCAGATGCCAATGAGATCCTCAAAACCGAAGACGTTGTCCCCGAGACTTTCATGAGCTGCTTGATCGTTCATTGGCGGCGTTTCACCCTTTTCTTCGTAGGGCGATGAAGGATCCTGATGTTTGTTCATGAGGATGATCACAATAGTCTCTTGTTCGGGATCGTTCCCGGGCTGATCGTCACCTGCGGGGATGTCCACAAAGTCGAAGGTGCCGTCATCAACCTCCTGATGGAAATCGTAAATGGTGCTGTCCCATGTGCGAAAGTGTGGCATTGGCTCGTCTCCTTCAGTTCATATTTTGAGCCTGAAGGTACACTGCGCTGCTTGAATGGCCGTTTAAGCGCGAATTCATGCGCCGTTCATTCACCCGGCACAGCCGTCAGATCTTCCTCAACACGGCAATGAGGCTTTGACGTTCACCCGCCGACACGGGCGACAAGATCTCATCGATCACGCCCGACAGGACCTCTTTGATGTCTGCAACAAAGGTGCGCCCTTTGTCCGTCAACTGGAGCACGCTCACGCGGCCATCATCCGGGCAGCCGTGGCGCGCGATCATTCCTTTGGCTTCCAGCGACTTCACCGCGCGCGTCATCTGCGATTTATCGCGCCCCATGTGCGCGACCAGGGCATGCATGGAGACCGGTTCGGTGTCCGACAGGGTCAACAGGATCATACCGCCGAAGGGCCCGACACGATCAACGTCAACGCTCAACGCCTTGTCGTGCAGGTTGGCAGAGATCCGGCGCATAAACCGGTCGACGAGATAGGCGATTTCATGAGGGTCTGTCATGGGTGAGTAAAATTAGTTGACTTTGTCCACAAACTATTTTAGTTGACTTTATCAACTTATCACGCCTCCCGCTGATGCGCCAAGACCAAAGAACGATTGGAGAGTTTGATGCCCTCATCGCAAGCAAACGCCTTAAAAGCTTCCGCCGTTTTGTGGGTGATCTGGGGCCTGGTTCATATGTTTGCAGGCGCCATCGTTTTGCTGAGCGATGCATCTGGCGGCTTTCAAGCGATTGCGGACGCCGTCGATCCCGCCACATTGCAACATGATTATGCGCCGGCTGTTGGCGGCATCCTCAATCAGCACGGTTGGAACCTTGCCTGGTTTGGCGCAGCAACGGCCATTGGCGCTGTGTTCATCTGGATGCAGAATCTCACCGCGATCTGGGTAACGGCCGTGATCGGCGGCTTTGCTGACCTTGGCTATCTGTTGTTTGTCGACCTGCCCGGCTATGTCAATTTCTTCCCTGGAACCGTGATGACCCTTGTGTCCGGATCTGCGATCTTGCTCAGCTTCTGGGTTTGGGTGCCCCGCCGCAGCAAAGCTTAAGCCGGACGCCGCCGCGCCGCCTTTTTACGCGGACGCGAAATCCATGAATGCCCTCATCATTGGCGCGTCCGCCATGGCCCGGACCGCCTATTCAGGCAGCGTTAATCCCGACTGGTGGGCGTAGACCTTCGCGACCGCTGCATCGTCTTCAGTGCCAAGACCCATTTGCACGGCGGTCATATATTGCTCCAAAGCGGCAGCTGCAATCGGAGCGCTGAAACCCTCAGACTTTGCGATGTCGAGCACAATGCCAAGGTCTTTCGGCCAGATGTTGATCTGGCTGTGCGGCGTGTAGTCCCCGGCCACAATATGGGGTGCGCGGTTCTCCAACATCCAGCTGGTGCCGGCACACTTGCTGATGACGTCCACAAAGTCCTTTGGAGACACACCCTGCGTCATGCCGAATGTCAGCGCTTCAGCCATCGCTGCGATGTGAACGCCGGCCAACAGTTGATTGACCGCCTTCATTGCAGATCCAGCGCCCGCTGCGTCTCCGAGTTTGAATACGGTTTCCGATATGGCGTCCAGTATGGGAGTGGCGGCACTGAAGGCCTCAGGGCTCGCGGAAGCCATGATTGACAATTGTCCCGTTGCGGCTTTCGCCGATCCGCCAGAGATAGGGGCGTCGAGATAATGCACGCCAGAAGCGTTACATTTCTTTTCCATGTCTCGGGCAAACTCAGGTGGAACAGTGGCGCACGCGATGACAACCGCACCTGACTTCAGGCGCGAAACCAGTGCGTCTTCACCAAACAAGACTGATTGGGTTTGCGCCGCATTGAGCACGACGACGACAACCGCATCAAGCTCAGGTGCACACTCCGCCAGATCCTCACTTGCCCCACCTTCTGCGCGAAACCGCTCGACTTGGGCGGGCACCACATCGAATCCATACGTTTTGTGGCCGGCCCGAAGGCACGACTGCGCGATCCCATATCCCATGGACCCAAGACCAATAACCGCCACCTCAGTGGAACCGCTCATGCGACCTCTCCTTGTTGACCCAAACCATTGATATCACTTTAGACGCACACGCGAGGTGCGGAAAAGAAACTGCAACTCAGCATGCTCCTGAAGCGGATGCAAAACCGGCCTCACGTGGAAGCCTCCCCGGACAAAAAGTCTAAGAATGCCCTGATCATGGGGGTGTCCGCCGTTTGCTTGTTTACGATCACGCACACGCCGGTCTTCTTGTTCGCCATGGTCGGGATCAGGGCCCTGATCTCTCCACTGTCTTCCCACTGCTGCGCAAAGTGCGTTGGAAGATAGCCGAGATAGTTGCCGGTTCGTATGAGAAACAGAACGCCCTCGGTGGAGTTCGAAAGGGATGTTTCGCTGAACTGGAACTGCTGCACCGCTTCAAGATCTGCCTGGGCGTATCCATGGCGCACAAACTTATGCTCTTTCAGGGCTTCAGGCTTGAGGTCCTCGTCAGCCATCGCAAACAGCGGATGGTCTTTGCCGCAGTACAGAGCATTCTCTTCGGCGAACAAGCGGCAGGCTTCAATGTCCTTCTGCCCGGGGCGTTCCAGCGTGACGCCTACATGGAGGCGCCGGTCCTGGACGAGCCGATCGATCTCGACCGCTGACCCTGAGATGATCTTCAAGTTCACCCTCGGATGCATGGAGGTGAAAGACTTGAGGGTTTCCTGCAACAGGGACTGCCGGCTCGTCACGATCGCATCAATCAGGCCCAGATAGAGGTCGCCTGAGATCGTGCTCTGGAACGAATTGATCTTTGAGCGAAAATCCTCAAAGGCCAGAAAGAGGCCTTTTGAGGCTTCGTAGACAATTTTACCTTCCTTCGTCAGCGCAAAACCGGACCGGCCACGCTCACACAACCGGACCCCGAGGCGCGCTTCAAGATCGCTCAGCTGCTTGCTGATGGCTGACGTGGATGTGCCGAGCTCAGCTTCGGCAAGCGCAAACCCTCCGCACTCCACAACACAGCGGAAGACTTTCAGCCGCTTCAGCTCAAAATCACCAAACTCGCCGACAAACAACCTTTGGGGAAGGGTCATCCCAAACCAATTTCGCGAAGAACACGCTCACCTC
>JBCDIP010000364.1:0-4321 GCA_038748855.1 Pseudomonadota bacterium | reverse complement strand
CTGAGGCGCCGCGCTGGGTCTCTTGGGCGTTGGGCGACTTTGCGGTGAAATTGTTGATGGCGCTGGTGTTGCTTGCCCCTTACAAGGCGCTGCGTGCACTTGTGGACCGTGCCGGCTCGCGTCCGGCTGCGGCTTAAGCTTCAGCCATTAAGCGGTCAAACAAGGACTGGTCCGTTACGCCTTCTGAACCGATCAGAAGGACGTGGGAGGTGCCATTTAGGCCAATTTTGTGTCTGACGTCGTCTTGCAGGGCTGCGCAGATAAAGCCTGCAAGACCTGCTATTCCGCTTTCGCCCGCCTCCAAAGGCTGATCGCCACTGAAGGGCCGCGCCATAAGGCGCACCGCCGGACCCACCACGCTCTCTGGGATGGTGAGAAAGTCAGAGGCTTCCTCCTCCAGGATTGACCAGGCCAGCTTTGACGGCTCGCCGCAGGAGAGGCCGGCCATCAGGGTTTCTTCCTCAATTTCCGCCACTGTGGCTTTGCCGGCGTTGGCGCTCATGAGCAGGCAGGGGGCAAGTTCCGGCTCCACCACCACCACGCGCGGGCACTCATCGCCCCAGTGCTGCTTAAGCGCCGCTGTGACTGATGCTGCAAGACCGCCCACACCGCCTTGCAGGAACACATGGGTTGGCGCGCGCTCCAGGGCTTCATTGATCTCATGGGTCATGACGCCATATCCGGCCATCACCTCACTGGGCGTTTCGGTGTAGCCGGGCCAAGAGGTGTCGGAGACGATGAACCACCCGTTTTCTTCCCCCTCTTTGCGGGTGAGGGCGACGCTGTCGTCGTAATCGCCGTCAATCCGGATCACATTAGCCCCCAGGGCGCGCATGGCCTCGGCCCGCTCTTCGCTGACCTCGGCGTGAATGTAGATCCGGCACGGCATGCCGAAACGCTGGGCGCCCCAGGAAACGGAGCGGCCGTGATTGCCATCGGTTGCCGAGATGACCATGGTTTTGGCCGCGATGTGCGCGTAAGCACCGGACGCCACGTCGGCCATGGATACTGATGAGCCTTCCTGCTTCATGACTTCGCGGTGAAGCACCTTGAGCACAGCGTAAGCGCCGCCCAGTGCCTTAAAACTGCCCAGTCCGAAGCGCGGCCCCTCATGCTTATAGCTGACACGTGCCACCGACAGCTGATCGGCAAGCGCTTCCAGTTCCACCAAAGGGGTTGGTGCATAACCGGCCCAAGTCGTGATCTCCCGGCGGGCGCTTAAAAAGGCATCAGGACCGATGAGATCGAAAGCGGCTGTGCCGGCTGAGTGCGGGCCCCGAGCGTGGGCAAGAAAGGCAGTTCTGAACGGGTCCAACATGGCTTGCGTCCTTGGCATTAACGATCCCTGGAATTTTATTGCATCTGCGGCGAGGTATCTGCTCTAATTTCCATGGATCAATGCAAGAATCTTTCATGGAGGGCCGTGTGGATGAGTGAAGACCTGGACTCCTTCGATCTGGCCATTTTGCGTCTCTTGCAGACGGACAATGCCATGGCGCACCGGCTGATCGGCGAGAAGGTCAATCTGTCCGCGCCTTCCGTGCAACGGCGCATCCGCCGCATGGAGCGTTCGGGGGTGATCGCCGCCAACGTGGCCCTGGTGGACCCTGACAAGGTGGGGTTGTCTTTGACGATCATCGTGGAGCTTGAACTGGTCAGCGAAAACACGCACGAGATCGACGCGATAAAGGCCGAACTCTCCGCCACGCCTGAGGTGCAGCAATGTTACTATGTGACCGGTGAAGCGGACATCGTGCTGGTGATGGTTGTGGGCAGCATGACCCACTATGAAGAGCTGTCGCGGCGTCTGTTCATCGAGAACGATGCAGTGCGCAAATTCCGCACCTTCGTCTCTATGGACCGGGTGAAGGCAAGGATGGAACTGGCGCTTTAGCGCTGCAGCATTTGGGCCATGCGGGAGATTGTCTTCACGTAGACGCCGGCCCGGTTCCATTGCCTGATCACCGGATAGTTCGGTTGGCCCGGACCAAAGCCCTGACCGCGCTTCCACCCATACGCGCGCAGGTAATTGGCTGTGGAGGCCAAAACGTCCGGGACGGAACGGATGAGATCGCGGCGGCGGTTGCCATCAAAGCTCACTGCGTACTTGATGTAGGAGGAGGCGAGGAATTGGGTCTGGCCGATCTCGCCCGCCCATGCGCCGCGCATTTGCTTGGGGCTCATATCGCCGCGGTGGACGATCTTGAGGGCAGCCATCAATTCGTTCTTGAAGAACGCGGAGCGGCGGCAATCATAGGCCAATGTGGCAAGGGAACGGAAGATCGACATCTTGCCAGAGTTCGCGCCATAGCCTGTCTCCAGACCCCAGATGGCGATGAGCACCGCCGGGGGCACGCCGTAACGCTTTTCGATGCGCGACAGAAGGCGTCCATGGCGCTTCATGAGGCGTTTGCCGCGGTTGATCATGGCGTTGTTCACGCGCCGCTTCCAGAACTGGTTGAAGCTGAGGCGGAAGGATTTTTGGTTGCGGTCGAGCCGGATCACCCGGCGATTATACGTCACGCCGGTAAGGGCGGTCCTCACCGCGCGCTGGGAGATCCCTTTGGAGACGGCTTCGCGCTTGAAACGCTCAAGCCAGGGCCCGAAACCGGCTCCGGTGTTGCCGCAACTGGCCGCGTGGGCGCCGGTTGTGGTGAGTACCGTTATGGCCAGAGTGGCCAGAGCGAGGCGAAGCGGTTTCATGGGCAGATCTCCATCAATAGCGTCCGGGACGCCATGCAGGTTTCGTGCAAAGCGACCACTTTTTGTAGCATTTTGATTTCAGAGTTGTGAACTCTGCCTCATTCGCGCCGGATCAGGCCGCCAACGGCCGAGACGAACAGCAGGGAGAGGAGCCAGCCGGCGAGGGTTTCGCCCCATTCCCAAAGGCGCACCAACCAGCCCAGCCAGTCGCGATCGCCTGTCTCGTAATGAGTCACCCGGGGCGCCCAATCCTCCTGCTGGCGAAGGTTGATGAGCGGAATGGCCACGTCCATGGAGTACCAGAACGGATCAAACTCCGAATACTCCGCCGGCATGGCCGTCTTGCAGGCTCCGGCCAGGCGGGTCCAGTTGGCCGCGCAGTCCTTTGGAATGGTGCCGTCACCGCGGGCCTGGTTGTAGATAAGCGGCGAGGTTGGCGCCATGGCGCCCTGGCCTGCCGCCACCCAGAAGACGCCTGTCCCTAGGAAAATCATGAAGATGAGGTAGAGCACCGCCTTGCCGGGGGTGTGGCCATAGTCGATCAGCACGCCGATGACATATTCCCACAGATTGCCCAGATAGCGCAGCATGCGGCCGAAGGGGGAGGCGGCAGCGGGCGGGTTTTGCCAGTTGAAGCGCGCCTGGCGCCGGCGCCGCTCGATCTTGACCTGCCGGGCCTCGTCCTCATGCCCCATGGCGCTCAGGACCTTGGCGAGCTGCTCGTAGGGCTGGGGCCGGAAGTCGCGGGATAGATAACGGTCCGGTTGCCGCTCCAGCCAGGTGATCCAAAAGGCACCTTCACAACCTTCACGCAGGCTGGTGAAGGATTGATAGGTGAAATCCTCCAAGAGGATCTCAGACGGCTGCTCCCAGGAGGGGCGGTCCATGTTGACAGTCTCCATGGTGGCCGAGGTGAGATTGAGTTTGGCCTTGGCCTCGCTCACATCGCACCAGAAGAAGGTGCCGTCCACGCGTGTGCGGTAGAGCCGCACATCTCCGCTGATCTTGGCACCGGTGAACGAAAGGTCGGCGCCCACATGGGTTCCGCCCAGGTTGACCCGGCCTGCGCAGGTAAAGCCCTTAGTGAGATAAACATCGCCGGCAATCTTGCAGCGGTTAAGGGTGAGGCCCAGATCCTCGGCACTGATGTTGGCGCCGGCTGCATTGACTTCTCCGGTGATCTGCGTGCGGAAAATGCGCACTTCGCCGGCGGCTTCAAAACCCGATGCGATGAGGATATTTCCGCCGATGGTGGCCGAGGCGCAGCTCAAGGCCAGAGGCTTGCCCAAGAACCGGCCGTTGGTGCAGCGCAGGCTTCCGCCGATCGTGGCGCTGTCCAGTTTCACCTGATCGGTAGCCTCAAAACCCTCATCCAGCACCAGATTGTAGGCGGTGAGCCCATCAGCGATCAGGCCGCCCAGCTTGGAGCCGCCAAAGTCAACGGCGGAAAAATGCGCACCACTAAGGCGCACCTGCTCGGGGATGTTACAGGCGCAGACCACCAGATTGCGGCGCAGCTGGGCACCGCTCATATCGAGCCCGTCCGGATCTCCGGGCGTGTCGGCCCGTTCGATCCAGGCGCCGGAAAGGCAAATGCCTTTCTCCGTCACCGGGGCGT
>JBCDIP010000363.1:0-4328 GCA_038748855.1 Pseudomonadota bacterium | reverse complement strand
GTCAAATCCCATATATTATTGATAGTGACTATCAAGTAATAAGTACAACGTCTATCAACTGAAATCGGATGTGTCACTCACATGTCATTTCTCCGCCATATGAGATGCCCGGTCGCGCGAGCGGCCAAGGTTCTGGAGGGGCGCTGGACTGCGTTGATCCTGCGTGAGTTCTTTCTGAAAGGCCCGCGGCGCTATCAGCATCTGCAGTCTGCTTTAATCGGCATTGGTCCAAACACGCTGGCTGAGCGGCTGAAAGCCTTAGAAGCTGAGGGTATTCTTGACCGGGAACTCTATCAGCAGCATCCCCCAAGGGCCGAATATCTGTTGACGGAGAAGGGCAAGGCCTTGGCAGACGTCTTGCTCGCCATGAGGGATTGGGGCAACAAGTACCGCTGAGCCCTCAGGGGATTTAGAGGAACAGCTGAAATGGCACAATTTGACATGCCCCGCCGGTTGGCGGCGGAGGCGCTGGGCACCGGACTGCTGGTGTGCACGGTGGTCGGCTCAGGCATTATGGCCGACAAGCTGAGCGACGATGTTGCGGTGTCCTTGCTGGGCAACACCATCCCCACAGGGGCCATTCTGGTGGTTCTCATCATGATTTTCGGCCCAATTTCGGGGGCCCATTTCAATCCGGCCGTTTCCTTGGGCTTTGCGGTGAAACGCGATCTGCCGTGGAGCGCGTTCGGCCCTTATGTGATCGCCCAGATCACAGGCGGCATCTTGGGCACTTTCGTTGCGCATTTGATGTTTGACCTCTCCGTCCTGCAGGCCTCAACCACCGTGCGCACAGGGGGCGCTCAGTGGTTTGCCGAGTGGGTGGCCGCATTTGGCCTCATGGGGATCATTTTGGGCGGGATCCGCTTCAGGGCGGATGCGGTGCCCTGGCTTGTGGGCCTTTACATCACGGCGGCCTATTGGTTCACCGCCTCCACCTCGTTTGCCAATCCGGCAGTGGCGATTGCCCGGGCCTTTACCGATACATTCTCCGGCATTCGCCCGATCGATCTGCCTGGTTTCATCATTGCCGAATGCATTGGCGCGGTGTGTGCGGTGGTGCTGTTTGGCTGGCTCCTCGCCCCGGGCGATGATAAGACGTGACCGTTCTGATCACGTTTTGAGGCACTTATGGGCAAAAGCACCCACGATTACGTTGATGATCCCCGCAACGCCGACATTCTGATTTCCATCAACGGAGACCTGGTGCCCAGGGCAGAGGCCATGGTGTCGGTCTTTGATTCCGGCTTTGTCTTAGGCGACGGGGTGTGGGAAGGCTTGCGGGTGCATGATGGTGGCATCGCGTTTCTGGATGCCCATCTGGAGCGGCTCTACGAGGGCGCCCGGGCCATTGATATGGATATGGACGTAGGCCCTGAGGCGCTGGCGAAGCGCCTGTTTGACTGTCTTGCCGCCAATACCATGAGCGATGGGGTGCATATCCGCCTGATGGTCACCCGGGGCATTAAGGCAACGCCCTATCAGGACCCCAGGGTCACAATTTCCCCGCCCACCATTGTGATCATCCCGGAATACAAGACCGCCAAGCCGGAGGTGCTGGAGCGCGGGATCACCCTCTTCACCACCCATATCCGCCGCACCTCGCCGGACACTCAGGACCAAAAGCTCAACTCCCACTCCAAATTGAACTGCATCCAGGCCTGCATCCAGGCGGCCAAGGCGGGCGCGGACGAAGCGCTGATGCTGGACCCTCAAGGCTTTGTGGCCACCTGCAACTCCACGCATTTCTTCATTGTGCGCCGAGGGGAAGTCTGGACCTCAAGCGGGGATTATTGCTTGGGGGGGATCACCCGGGGCAACGTGATCCGATTGTGCGAAGAAAACGCGATCCCGATCCGCCAAAAGAACTTCTCCACCACCGACGTTTATGGCGCAGACGAAGCCTTTGTGACCGGCACATTTGCAGGGCTTTGCCCGGTGCGCGAGATCGATGGCCGCAAAATCGGCCACCCCACCAAGCCTCGTGAGGGCGATCAGGTGATGGGGCCGATGACGGAGAGGCTCATTGGGCTCTATCAGGCCATGATCAGACGTGAAACGGTGCGGCCGGGGTAGTTGCCAGTTCCTCCGCGCCCTTGCGAACGCGAGGGCCCATAGCTCGAACCGTTCCTGTGAGCTCAGAAGGTCCTCGCTTCCGCAAGGACGTGCCACCCCTCCGCCGGAACGCGCCATCCCTCCGCCGGGACGCGCCATCCCTCCGTCATCCCCGCGCAGGCGGGGACCCAGGGGCAGCGGGCTTAAGGCCCGAATACCTATTGAATCAGATTCTGAAGATGACCATGTTTCCCCTGCAAAAGCAGAAGCTTACAGCTCATTCTTCTCACAGCATAGAAAGCCCGCGCGTTCAGCGCACCCTGGTCTGAGTGCTCGCATGCATCCAACGCGCGCAGGGGCCAAAGACAAAGTACAGCAACGCCAGGTAAACCAGCGAAACAACAAGAGCTAAAACCGTGAGCCAAAATGGTCCGAAACGGGCCACCAAGAGCTGCATGTCAGACCAAAGTTCCGGCGAGTAAACCATGAGACCAACGAAAATGAGGATCGATAGAAGCGAGGACGAGGCCAGCGCGCCCAGAGTAAAGCTCCATGTTTCACCCCGGTTGGGTGCGCGTTGATGTTTTTTGACAAACAGTTGTGCCACAAAAAAGCTGGCCGCAATAAGTGCGACCTGGCTCATGCCACTTGGCAGCTTAACCAGCTGAAGTGCATTGATAATTCCGATTATAAATGTAATGCCAAAAAATAGTGCATTAAACAAAATGATCGAGGGCAGAACAGTCACGTGAAATCTCCGGCCGTAGTTAAGCGTAACTACCAGACCGAAGAGCGTTTGTTCTATGTCCAAACTTGGATGGGGTCAGCGACCATCGTCATCCCCGCCTGCGCGGGAATGACGGTGAGGTGCCGTTATTCAGCTAGGCATTCAGTGCCGCGGCCTGCCCGTTCAGGTGCTCAACCAGTTCGCCAGGAAGACCCAGCCGGCTGCCCAGAGCCTCCAGGTAGGCCTGCTCCATGGGATGGTCAGGATCGATCGCCAGCCGGGAGGCCAGATAAAGCTCAGCGGCCTGTTCTGTTCCTTGCGCCATATCTGCAATCTCCTGCAGGCTCGGCGGTTTGCTCAAAGCATCGAACACAAAGCCTTTATCCTCAGCGTCCAAGGGCAAGTCGCCCACGCGGTCAAAGATCTGGCTTTGCTCTTCAGCGTCTATGTGGCCGTCCGCATTGGCCGCAGCCACCATGGCCAGCACGAGGGCGAGCTCAAACGGCTTGCCGTCCTTGGCGGGTGCAGCGTCCACGTTGAACCGGGAATCTGCCGGGGGAGGGGGCGGCAGATAGCCTGCCGGGGCGCCTGTTTGCGGTACGCTGGTGCCTTGCGGCGGGGCGGGCGGGGCTTCCGGCACCGGCTGATTGGTCTGCCAATTGTTGTAGGCCCGGTAGGCGAGGGCACCAAGGGCAGCCGCGCCGCCATAGCCCACCACACCGCCGGCCATTTTGCCCACTTTCTTGCGGGCTTTCTTGTTGCCCAACAGCAGGCCCAGAAGGCCGCCTGCGGCCACGCCGCCGGCGATACCGCCAATGCCGCTGTTGGCCATGCTGTTTTTGGCGCTTTGCGCGGCGCCGCTCGCGGTCTGGGCCGCTTGGGGGCCGAGAAACTGTTCAAGAAGGCTCTGGGGATTCATGGGTCTTCCTTAAAAAGGGGATGCGTTTTCAGAGTGATAGATAGGAATGCCGTGGGCTGATGACAATTGCCGAACCGCAGGAATATTCGCCAATCATCTCCGTATACGCCCCAATCAGGCTTGCCTCGTGCCCAGAGCACTGCCAAAAAGTGGCAATCAACCGGCGCGGTGAAGCCGGCCAAGGGAAGGTGTGGCGGTCATGTTTGAACCAGAAAAGTGGTCGGCCTTGTTCGACAGTGTCGTTGGGCGGCTCATAGATTGGGCCACGGATCCGGCTTTTTATGTACAGATCGGCGCCATTTTGGCCGCGGTTTTCCTGGCTTATGTGCTGGCCGGACAGATCCGCAAGCGGGTGCCGGGGTT
The DNA here is from genome assembly GCA_038748855.1 of Pseudomonadota bacterium. Taxonomy (GTDB): domain Bacteria; phylum Pseudomonadota; class Alphaproteobacteria; order Rhizobiales; family CAJQND01; genus JAAEUE01. The sequence continues at coordinate 267 of JBCDIP010000363.1, read as the reverse complement.
CAACTCTGAGCCTGGCGAGGGCCGGCTTCAGAGGGTGCTGGCCATCCTCTTCAGCCTGCGCGACCTGCTCTTCCCGCTGCTCGCCGTCACCATGCTGGCCATTGCGGTGGAAGCCTGCCTTGCCCTGGTGCAATCGGCCTGGCTGGTGCGCCTGGCCCAGAGCGTGGGCGTTATCGCGGTGCTCTATACGGCGATTACCCGCCTGATCAGCAATCCTTTGGTGCGGGCGGCCTGTCTGTGGCTCGGTATCCCCATTGCCACTTTGCG
>JBCDIP010000362.1:0-4344 GCA_038748855.1 Pseudomonadota bacterium | reverse complement strand
GCTCAACACCGGACCATTCAACTGTGTTTCGTGGTGCCGCCATCAAATCCCTAGACCAGCGCTACTTCATTGTCTTCGGGGCGTGCCTCACACAGTTCTTCATCATCGGCTTACTGTTCTCCTACGGGCTTTTCTTCAAAGCCTTCGAGACGGAGTTCGGCTGGTCGCGCACCCTACTGTCGAGCTGCATCTCCCTGGCCTTTCTGGTCATGGGGATTCTGGCGTTTTTCGCCGGGGGCCTGAACGACCGCTATGGGCCCCGCGTGGTCCTCAGCGTGGCCGGCACACTGTGCGGCGTTGGTTACGCTTTGCTCTCCCAGGTCACCGAGCCCTGGCAGCTGTTCGTGCTCTTTGGCATGTTTATCGGCGTGGGCATGGCAACCCACGATGTGGTGACCTTGTCCACCATTGCCCGCTGGTTCCATCAGCGCCGTGGCATCATGACCGGCGTGGTGAAAGTGGGCACGGCCGTTGGTCAGATTACCGTGCCTCCCGTCGCGGCGTACCTGATCGTGCTGTTTGGCTGGCGCCCCGCTTTGATCATCCTTGGGTTGACTGCAGTGGTCATGCTGCTCATTGCAGCCTCCTTGCTCAGGAGCCCGCCGGCGCCGGAGGGCGCCGCCGCGCAAGCGGCTTCATCAGGCCTCTCGTTTGAGGAGGCCCGGAGCAGCTCTCTTCTCTGGATGCTTTGCGCCATCCAGTTCTCATTCTTCCCAACACTGACCACAGTGCCACTGCACATTGTGGTTCACGCCATGGATTTGGGCATGACGCCGGCTACGGCGGCCATCCTCCTCTCGGTGATCGGCGCTTCAAGCGTGGTGGGTCGTTTGACGTTCGGAGGGTTGGCGGACCGGATCGGCGGCAAGCGCGCGCTGCTTTTGTGCTTCATTCCGCTGCTCTTCAGCCTGGCGGCGTTTCTGCTCATCCAAACACCATGGATGCTGTTTGCCGCGGTGGGCTTATATGGTTTTGCGCACGGCGGCTTGTTCACTGCCGTCTCGCCAACCGTGGCGGAGTATTTCGGCCTGAAAGCCCACGGCGCTATCTTTGGGCTCATCTTGCTTTTCGGCACAATCGGCGGCTCGCTTGGCCCCATCTTGGCCGGCTGGGCCTTCGATGTGTCAGGCAGCTACACCATGGCTTTCTCGTCCCTGGCGGGGCTCTTGGTGTTTGGGCTCCTCTTGGTGTTGAGGCTGCCGGCGGCCCCTGCTTCTGGGCCGTCCTAGATGAACCAGCGCAATCCCAGTCGGATGGCAACCGCTCCTCGTTGCGTCACCAAGTTCGGCTTGTTTGGACGACAGCGCACCTAATGAGCCCGGACGAGCAAGCGGTTGACCGGCTTTGCGGGCAACTGCGCTTTGGACTCCATGTGCTGAATTGGCGCAAAGCGTGCCCAGCGCAGAATACAATTGTTGAAGAATTCTATCTCGTCATCTGTGAGGGGGCGATTGAAGTAAACCGTCATCGCGTCGTCGGATCCGCGTGCTTTACTGATGCCGTTACAAGCTAGTCTTTCAAGAATGTCCATGTTTCACCGGCTCTTGTTTAAACCTCGAATCACATGAAAAGATCATCGTCCAAAGAGGCTTTGATGTGGCGAGATTCAGTCCTTACAAGGGTTATCCATAGGCGCTGGGAACTGCCGCTCATTGCAATTTGGGAACGACCAATGACGCCATTTCGAGTATCCGGGGTGTAGTTGCAGACGGCAAAAAGGCATCAACGGGAGTCACCTAAGGAAGAGCCCTTGGGCCGATTAGTCCCTTTCCCCTAAGCCAATGCGGGAATGCCTTGTGTCAGATGTGTGCCAATTCATTGGCTCGGTTCCTTCGTTCCGCAAAAACGGGCTTGGATCTGCACGCTCAACGTAAGTAGAACTTGCGGTCGTCCTCGCTTTCCGCTACCCCCATCCGTGGGACACCTCTCCCCAACGAGAGGCAGCTATCTGGAAGGGTAGGGACATGACAAACATCCCCACACCGGCCGCGCGGCCGGCCAATCCGCGCTTTTCGTCCGGGCCTTGTGCCAAAATCCCAGGTTGGGCGCCTGATCTTCTCAACAATGCATTGTTAGGACGCTCCCACCGGGCCGCTGAAGGCAAGGCGCGTTTGAAGCTCGCGATCTCGCTCACCCGCGAGGTGTTGGGCGTGCCCGATGACTATATCATTGGCATTGTACCGGCCTCTGATATGGGCGCTGTGGAATTGGCCATGTGGTCGCTCCTGGGCGCCCGCGGGGTTGATATGCTGGCCTGGGAAAGCTTCGGGTCCGGCTGGATCACGGACGTGATGAAGCAGCTGCAATTGGATGACGTGCACCTGATCGAAGCAGGATATGGCGAGTTGCCTGATCTTGCCAGCGTCGACACCAAAACCCGCGACTGCGTCTTCACCTGGAACGGCACCACGTCCGGCGTGCGCGTGCCCAACGCAGACTGGATCGCGGCCGACCGTGAAGGCCTGACCATCTGTGACGCCACCTCAGCGGCCTTTGCCCAGGACCTCGATTGGCCAAAGCTCGATGTGGTGACCTACTCCTGGCAGAAAGTGTTGGGCGGGGAGGCGGCCCACGGCATGCTCATCCTCAGCCCCCGCGCCGTGGAGCGTCTGGAGAGCTACACGCCGCCCTGGCCGCTGCCCAAAATCTTTCGGCTCACCAAGGGCGGCAAGCTCAACGCATCGATCTTTGAGGGTGCGACCATCAACACACCGTCCATGCTGTGTGTGGAAGACTATATCGTCTCGCTGCAATGGGCCCAGCGCGTTGGCGGTCTGGACGGGTTGATCGCCCGGGCCAATGCCAATGCAGACGCCATCGCCAGGTGGGTGGCAGAACGCAGCTGGATTGAACATCTTGCCGCGGTTCCCGAGCAGCGGTCGAACACTTCTGTCTGCCTCAAGCTTTCAGATGACGCGGTGGCGCGCCTTTCAGAAGAAGACGCCGCAGCGCTTCCGAAATCCATGGCCAAGCTGCTGGATGAAGCCGGCGCCGCCCATGATATCGGCGCCTATCGGGATGCCCCGCCGGGCTTGCGCATCTGGTGCGGCGCCACCGTGGACACGGCCGATGTTGAGGCTCTGCTGCCATGGCTCGATTGGGCGTACGAGCAGGCCTCTCTGGTCACCGCCTGACCACTTGCATCCCTAGCACTCCATTCATTTTCACTTGCAGGACAAGGTTCAATGACCCCTCGTGTACTGATTTCCGACAAACTCTCGCCCACCGCCGTTCAAATCCTCAAAGACCGCGGCCTTGATGTGGATTATGAGCCCGACTTGGGCAAAGACAAAGATGAGCTTCACAAGCGCATCGGCAATTATGATGGCTTGGCCGTCCGTTCGGCCACCAAGGCAACGGAGAAGATCATCGCCGCTGCTGAGAAACTGAAGGTGATCGGCCGCGCCGGCATCGGTGTGGACAATATCGACATCCCCGCGGCAACGGCCAAGGGCATCATCGTGATGAACACACCTTTCGGTAACTCCATCACCACGGCCGAACACGCCATTACCATGATGATGTCGCTGGCCCGCCAGATCCCCGCCGCCAATGCGTCCACGCAGGCCAGCAAGTGGGAGAAATCTCGCTTCATGGGGGTTGAGCTCTTCGGCAAGACCCTAGGCATCATCGGCTGCGGCAACATTGGCGCAGTTGTGGCCGACCGGGCCCAAGGCTTGAAGATGCGCGTGGTGGCGTTTGATCCGTTCCTGTCTGCCGAGCGGGCAATGGAACTTGGAGTGGACAAGGTGGAGTTGGATGAGCTCCTTGCGCGGGCCGATTTCATCTCTCTGCACACGCCGCTGACCGACAAAACGCGGGGGATCATCGATGCAGCGGCTCTGGCCAAAGCAAAGCAGGGCGTGCGCATCGTCAACTGCGCGCGCGGCGGTCTCATTGATGAAGCTGCACTCAAAGAGGCGTTGGAAAGCGGCCATGTGGCCGGTGCCGCGTTGGATGTGTTTCAGGAAGAGCCGGCCAAGGAAAATCCCCTATTCGGCATGGAAAATGTGGTCTGCACACCCCACCTTGGCGCTGCCACCACTGAGGCACAGGAGAACGTGGCCTTGCAGGTGGCTGAGCAAATGGCCGACTATCTGCTCACCGGCGCGGTGACCAACGCCCTCAACATGCCTTCGATCAGTGCAGAAGAAGCCCCGGTCCTAAAGCCGTTCGTGGTGCTGGCTGAACAACTGGGTTCGTTCGCGGGGCAGCTCACACAGACCGGCCTTAAGTCCGTGGTGATTGAATATGCCGGTGATGTGTCGGAGATGAACACCAGCGCTCTCACCTCCGCCCTCCTGGCCGGGCTGATGCGGCCAGCCCTGGCAGACGTCAACATGG
>JBCDIP010000361.1:0-4346 GCA_038748855.1 Pseudomonadota bacterium | reverse complement strand
GACAGCGCCGAGAGCGTCACTGGCGTGCCGTAGATCGTGGCCCACATGCTGCCATACCAGCTCCAGCCCTCGCCAGGCACGATAACGCAGGCCATCAGGAAGCCCCAGAAGCCCACGATGATCAGCATCAGACCGATCAGCGTCAGCGGCATGTTGTGCCCCGCCAGATCGTTGGCCGTTCCATCGGCGTTAAACTTGCCGATCCGCGAGCCGAGGTTCAGCAGAACCCCCAGCGCGAAGAAGCCCGCCACCATGTGCACAACGCCAGCGGCGCCGAAGTCGTGGTAGCCCAGTTTCTGGACCATCCAGCCGTCTGCGTGCCAGCCCCAAGCAGCCGCAACCACCCAGGCGAACGAGCCCAGGATGACGGCCAGAATGACAAATGGCACCAGGCGGATCCGCTCAATCACCGAGCCCGACATGATCGAGGCGGTGGTGGCGGCAAAGAGGGTGAAGGCCCCCCAGAACACGCCCGTCGCGTTGTCTGCAAGGTTCGGGCCCATGACAGCGCCGGCCGGATTGGCCACGCTCCAGGCATATTCCCAGCCGCTGATGCCGTTAGGCCCAGCGCTCATGGTGAAGCCCGTGGGGAATGCCCAATACACGAACCAGCCGAAATAGTAAAAAGTCGGGATACAAAATGCGAAGGCGAGAATGTTTTTAATGCCCGAGGCCAAGACGTTCTTGGTTCGCGATGCCCCCATCTCGTAGCCCAGAAACCCTACGTGGATGAGCACCATGAGCGGAATGGTCAGATAGTAATACATTTCCGCCAACATGGTGTTGCCAACGCCATTCGCACTCTTCAGCGCGGCGACCTCGGCTGCCAGTTTGGCAATTTGTTCTTCCATGTTTCCTTCCCTTAAGGTTTGGAGTCTTTTTCCCCCTGTGACTGCTTATGCAAGCACACAGACAGTGAGCGTCCGCCGCCGAATACACGTCTGCGGCCCCACAGGTGCGAGAGGATGTGAATTTGTTCTTTGGTTTTTGTTCCCACCCCACCACACAAGGAAAGGTATCGCGAGTCTGGACGCAAGAAAAGACCTTTTCGGACCAATTATGACCAAATACGACCAGTGTGGTTTTTGCTGTTGTCTCACACGCGTTCCGTCATCCCGGAATTTTGCGCAGCAAAATATCCGGGACCCAGGAGCAGCGGAGCTCTGTGGCGTCTGGGTCCCCGCTTTCGCGGGGATGACGGAGAGAGAAGCGTGGATGACGGAGAGAGAAGCGGGGATGACGAAGGAGCAGGGGGGATGAAGGGGTTCCATTTCCCGCGTCCTTGCGAAAGCGAGGACCTTCTCAGCCAAGGGAACGATGTGAGCCATGGGCCCTCGCGTTCGCAAGGGCGCGAGAGGAGACCTACTCGATCCCCAGTTCCTTCTTGCGCTGGTCGGCCCAGGCGCCGATGAGGCGGTCGAAGATGATGCCGAGCGAGGCAATGCCAAGACCTGCCATGACCCCGCGGCCGGCATCACTGGTGGGCAGGGCGCGGTAGATTTCCTGGCCCAGATCCTGGCCGCCAATCAGCGCGGTGATGGCCGTCATGGCCAGACCCATCATAATGGTCTGGTTCACACCCAGCATGATTTCCGGAACGGCCACCGGCAGCTCCACTTTCCAGAGCTTCTGCCACGGCGTGCAGCCATTTGCGATGGCCGCTTCCAGGGTGACGGCCGGGATGCGTTTCAGTCCGAGGTAAGTGTAGCGAATGGCCGGCACGGTGGCGTAGGGCACGATGGCTGTGATGATCGCCAACTCACCCACCCTGAACAGCATGATGGCCGGCAGCAAATAGATGAAGGACGGGAAGGTTTGCAGAATATCGCAGCCCGACATGACGATCTTCGCCACCCGGTCGGAACGGGCCGCCCAAATGCCTAAGGGCACGCCGATGGCCACGCAGATGATCAGGGCCGTGGAGACGAAATAGAAGGTGGTGATGGCAAACTGCCAGTTGCCGACGGTGAGGATGACGAACACCAACAGAGACGATGTCAACGCGGTGAGGGACCAGCCGCCCATGCGATAGCTCAACACGGCAAGGACGCCGCCTGTCACCGTCCAGGGTATAAGGTGGTAGAAGTCCCTAAGCGGGATCAGCATGTTGACGGTGATGAAGTCGCGGATGGGCCGAATGATATCGATCATCGCGAACGTGTACGCTTTGATCACCTTGTCGAGTTCCAGTGCGTCTTTGCTGTTCACCAGCAGATTTTTCTTGGACAGGATCGAGACATCGCGGAAATAGAATGAGGCGAGTATGGTGATCGCCACCATGGCTCCAAACAGCAGCACATGGGTATGGCGCTGCACGAAGGTTTTCGGCTCCAGGTGGCTGTAGTCCGAGGCCCGGTTCGCATAGGCCTGGGTGATGCGGTCCAGCACGATGGCCATGAGGACGATGGCCGCTCCTTGCATGGTGGCAAAGCCCAGCTTGAGCTGTTGCAGCGAGAACAGGAGCTTGTGCCCCAGCCCTTGCGCGCCCACCAGAGAGCAGATCACCACCATGGCCAGGGTCTGCATGATGACCTGGTTGAGGCCCAAAAGCAGCGTGCGCTGGGAGGCGGGCAGTTGCACCTTCCACAAGAGCTGACGCGGCGTACAACCGCTCATGCGGCCTGCCTCGGTGATGTCGCTGGGGACGGTCTGAATGGCCAGGATGGTGCAGCGGGCCATGGGCGGCATGGCGAAGATCACCGTGGCGATCAAGGCCGGCACCTGGCCGGCACCGAACATCACCACCACAGGCACCAGGTAGGCCAGATGGGGCGTCGCCTGCATGAGATCGAAGATCGGCGTGATGATCTTGGCCGCGCGCTGAGAGCGGGTTACCCAGACGCCCAGCCACAGGCCGATCAATGCCGAGAACGGCACGGCCACCAGCACAAGCGAAAAGGTCTTCATGGATTCGCGCCAGAGGCCCGTTACCGCCAGATAGCCCATGCACAAGACGGAGGTGAGCGCCAGGCGCCAGCCGCCCACCCAATGGCCCAGAATCCCAAAGCCCAGTACGATCGTGACCCAGGGCACATAGCGCACCTTGGATTTGCTCATCATGGCTTTGAGCGCATCAGCGGGCCACTGCGAAATTCCGATCAGGGCTTCAGGGGCCATGATGGGTGGCACGCGTAGAGCCTTGGCAATGCTGGCAAAAATGATGGGCAGCGAATCCAACAGGACCGCGCCGAGCGTCACCATCACCACGATGGCGGCGATGCGGGCGCCGCGGATCTGATAGGCGACGATGCCCGCGATAGCTGCTGCCGACATCCAGAAGATCGGCAGGAGCTGATGGGGCCGGGCGCCCTTCCACAAGAGATATTCAGACCAGAGCAATGGCTGCTTCAAGAACCAGGCTATGGTGCGGGTGGCCTGCTTTACCGTGAAGAGGCCCAAGGTGGCCTGCTTATCCAGGTAGGTGAACGTGTCGGAGATCCACACCTTGATGGGGATCACCCACTCGGTGGGCCAAACCCGGGCCCAGTCGAAAACCAGGGCCAGTACCACGCCCACCACGACGACGGCCAGAGCTTGAAACAGGGTGGACTGAGGATCGAGCAAGCGACCTTTGATGCCGTTCACGGCATGATCTGTGGCCAGCGCGCTCACAATTCCTCGCTGCCGAAGAGGGCCTTGGTGATGCGCTCGCGCGAAAGCTGGCCGGCGAGCTTACCGTCCGTGTCCACCACTGGCACAGGTCTGGAGGAAGTGAGCACCTGTTCGGCCACCTCTCCAATTTTCGATTTAATGCTGATGGCGTTGGTGGTGGCCCGGGACTTGCCGTTGGGCTTTTCCATCACCGCGCCCACGGAGACGATCCGGTCGCGCGGAGCGTTGCGGGCAAACTCGGCCACATAGTCATCGGCCGGATGCAGCACCATCTCTTCTGGCGTTGAAAGCTGAACCATGCGCCCGTCTTTCATGATGCCGATGCGGTCGGCAAGCTTTGTAGCCTCTTCAAAATCGTGGGTGATGAAGACGATGGTCTTCTTCAGCATCTTCTGCAGGCGGATGAATTCATCCTGCAACTGACGGCGAATGAGCGGGTCGAGCGCCGAAAACGGCTCATCCATCAACAGCACATCGGGGTTCGCGGCCAAGGCACGGGCCAGCCCCACGCGCTGTTGCATACCGCCTGATAGCTCATGGGCGAATTTTGACCCCCATGCGCCCAGCTCCACGATATCCAGAATGGCCGCCGCCTGGCGCATCCGTTCATTCTTGGCCACCTGCCGGATTTCCAGCGGCATCGCCACGTTGTCCAACACCGACCGGTGCGGCATCAGCGCAAAATTCTGAAACACCATGCCTATGGTCTGATTGCGAAAGCGCTGTAGATCTTT
>JBCDIP010000360.1:0-4351 GCA_038748855.1 Pseudomonadota bacterium | reverse complement strand
CGCATAGGCCGGCTTGAGCGCCAGCGTCGGAATGATCGACACCAGATTGGCATTGCCGCAACGCTCGCCAATGCCGTTCAACGTGCCCTGCACCTGACGCACGCCCGCCTTGACGGCCATAAGCGAGTTGGCCACGGCATTGCCCGTATCATCATGGGCATGAATGCCCAAATGCGTGCCGGGCACCACCTTGGTCACCTCGCCAACGATCTCGGCAATCTCGTGCGGCAGGGTCCCACCATTGGTGTCGCACAGCACCACCCAGCGCGCACCGGCCTCATAGGCGGTCTTGGCACAGGCGAGCGCATAGTTCCGGTCCGACTTGAAGCCATCAAAGAAATGCTCACAATCCACCAGCGCTTCCTTGCCCGCATCCCGGGCGGCCTCAACGGAGTCGTGGATCGATTCCAGGTTCTCCTCGTTCGTGCAGCCAAGCGCCACGCGCACATGATAGTCCGAGGCCTTGGCCACGTAGCAAATGGCACCCGCCTTCGCGCGCAGGATCTCCTGAAGCCCTGGATCATTGGAGACCGACCGCCCCACCCGCTTGGTCATGCCGAACGCAGTGAAAGTGGCGCTCTTTGTGCGGCTTTCTTCAAAGAACTGGGTGTCCACCGGATTGGCGCCCGGATAGCCGCCTTCCACATAGTCCAATCCCAAATCGTCCAGAAGGCCCGCAATATGACGCTTTTCTTCCAGGGAGAAGTCGATCCCCGGCGTCTGGGCCCCATCGCGCAGGGTTGTGTCAAACAGATAGATGCGCTCGCGGCTCATCGCGCCAGCTCCCAGGTGGTCCCATCGGGCCCGTCTTTTAGCGCAATGCCTTGGGCGGCAAGCTCGTCGCGGATCCGGTCGGCCTCCGCAAAGTCCTTAGCTGCCCGGGCCGCCAAGCGCTGCTCGATCTGGACCTGAATGGCCGCCTCATCTACACCTTTCGCCCGTGGGTCAGTGAGATCGCCTGCAAACCCAAGGGCGCGCAGGCTGCTCAAAAGAGCGTCTCGATCGCCGGCCCGGTCCAGCTGGTGGAGCACGGTAATGGCGGCTGGCGAGTTCATGTCATCGGCCAAGGCTTCCAGAACCGGCTCTGCAAAGCTGCCCTCTAGCTCAGAGAAATCCTCGCCACCGTAAAAGCCGGTCAGGGTCTTGGCGGTCTCTTCCAAGCCCTTCACCGTCCAGTCTATGGGCTGGCGGTAGTGAGTGCGCAGCATGTTGAAGCGCAGAACTTCACCCGGCCAATCCTGGAGCAGCTGGTTGATGGTGACGAAGTTGCCCAAGCTTTTGGACATCTTCTCGCCTTCCACCTGAAGGAAGCCGTTATGCATCCACACTCTGGCCATCATATCGGTGCCGTTGGCGCAGCACGATTGGGCCAGCTCGTTCTCATGGTGGGGGAAGGTCAGGTCGATGCCGCCGCCATGGATATCGAACACATCGCCCAGATGCGCCTTGGCCATGGCCGAGCACTCAATGTGCCAGCCCGGGCGCCCGCGGCCCCACGGCGAAGGCCATCCGGGCAGGCTGTCGTCAGACGGCTTCCAGAGCACACTGTCCGCCGGATTGCGCTTGTAGGGCGCCACTTCCACCCTGGCGCCGGCAATCATCTCATCCAACGAGCGGCCGGACAGGTTTCCATAATTGGGCACACTCGCCGTGTCGAGCAGCACATGGCCTTCCGCCTCATAGGCAAAGCCCTTGGCGATCAGCACACCAATCATTTCAACCATCTGCGGGATATGGCTGGTGCAAGTGGGCTCCACATCAGGCGGGAGCACGCCCAGGGCAGCAATGTCCTCATGAAACTGCTCTGTGGTCCGGGAGGTCACCTCCGCCACGGCCGCATTGATCTCGATGTCCGGATACTCTTCAGCCGCCCGGGCGTTGATCTTGTCATCCACGTCGGTGATGTTGCGCACATAGGTGACATGCTCCACCCCATAGACGCTGCGCAGCAAGCGGTAGAGCACATCGAACACGATCACCGGGCGCGCATTGCCGATATGGGCATAGTCATAAACCGTGGGCCCGCAGGCATACATGCGCACGTTCTTCGGATCGATCGGCACGAACGGCGCTTTTTTGCGCGTCAAGGTATTGTAGAGTTTTAGTTCCATCTGACCTTATCCCACTTCTTGGCCGGTCCCACACCTCGCAGACACTTCGCCCGCTGGCTGGGTTCGTTCAATCAGAATTTGGATAAAAGAACGGCCGAGCCAGCGATCGAGCGCTAGCTGATAATAATGCAGCAACAAATGTTGCAGATCGGTGTAGACGGGGCCGTATTCATGGGCGCCGGTTTAGGCTGCTCGCGGCGGGGCGTCAAGCCCCGCCATGAGCAATGGGCCTATTCTGCCGCATCCACCTGCCAGTCGGGCGCTTCATCCCGCCGGGCTTTCTTCAGCTCTTCAGCCACCAGGAAGGCGAGCTCCAGAGACTGGCTGGCATTGAGCCGCGGATCGCAGTGGGTGTGATAGCGGTCTGAGAGATCTTCCTCAGACACTTCCCGCGCCCCGCCGATGCACTCGGTCACATTCTGACCGGTCATCTCCACATGGATACCGCCCGGATGGGTGCCCTCGGCCTGGTGCACCGCCATGAAGCGCTTCACTTCATCCAGCACCCGGTCGAACGGGCGGGTCTTGAAGCCACTGGAGGCCTTGATGGTGTTGCCGTGCATGGGATCGCACGACCAGACCACGGACTTGCCTTCCCGCTCCACGGCCCGGATAAGAGCCGGCAGATACTCTTCCACCTTGTCATTGCCAAAGCGGGCGATCAGGGTCATGCGACCGGGCTCGTTGTCCGGATTCAGGGTATCGATCAGCCTCAGCATCTCGTCGGGATCAATGGAGGGCCCGCACTTCATGCCCAGCGGGTTTTGAATGCCCCGGCAGAACTCCACATGCGCATGGTCGGGCTGGCGCGTCCGGTCGCCGATCCATACCATGTGGCCGGAGGTCGCGTACCAGTCTCCGGACGTGGAATCCACCCGGGTCAGTGCCTGCTCGTAACCCAGCAGCAGTGCCTCATGAGAGGTGAAGAAATCGGTCTGCCTCAGCTGGGGCACCGTGTCGGCATTGATGCCGCAAGCGCGCATAAAGTCCATGGTTTCAGTGATGTGATCGGCCAGTTCGCGGTACTTCTCATATTGCGGCGTGTCGGCCAGGAAGCCTAAGGTCCAGCGGTGCACATGCTCCAGGTTGGCATAGCCCCCTTGCGCAAAGGCGCGGATCAGGTTGAGCGTGGCAGCCGATTGCCGGTAGGCCAGAAGCTGGCGGTCCGGATCGGGCACGCGGCCATCAGCCGTGAACTCAATATCGTTGATAATGTCGCCGCGGTAGCTGGGCAGCTGCACATTGTCCACGGTCTCCATATCGGACGAGCGCGGCTTTGCGAACTGACCGGCAATGCGCCCCACCTTCACCACGGGCGAAGAGGCCGCATAGGTCAGAACCACAGACATCTGCAGGAACAGACGGAACGTGTCGCGGATCGCATCGGCGGAATGTTCAGCAAAGCTCTCCGCACAGTCTCCCCCTTGCAGGAGGAAACCTTTTCCGGCGGCGACTTTGGCAAGCTTGCGCTTCAGCTTGCGTGCCTCACCTGCAAATACAAGCGGGGGAAAGGTGGCCAGCTCAGCTTCAACCGATGCCAGTTTTTCTTGATCCTCATAAGCCGGCATCTGAAGGCCCGGCTTCTCGCGCCAACTTTCAGGAGACCATTGCTCAGCCATGTCAAAACCCTTTCACCACAAAACAAACCCGCGCTACCCGCTGAAACAGTATAGCGCAAATCGGGGCTGGCTTATAGCTCGCCCCGCCTCGAATGGCCAGCGCCATAAATGAAGCAGCCGGTTAAGGACTCTGTAACCACAAAGCCAATCTTTTTAGATGACATAGAGCGATCCGGGCCCGGATGGTTTATACTTCGTATCTAAGCTTCAGGATTTATGTTTCAGGTGAGAAGATCATGCTGACTTGGATATTAGATGGGATAGGCTGGCTTTATTACGATAACGTGCGCCCGTTCTTGGATGCAGACTTTCTGAGATCTTGGCTGATGGGCGGCGAGATCCCGCTCATTGTTTCCCTCTTGGTAATGAACTCTTTGTTTTTGACCTACCGCTTGTTTGACAGCGTGGGCGGGCCCAGGAGTGACTGGAACGCCAAACCGACCCTTGTGCTGCAAGGCGGACTGATCTTCGGGAATGCGGCTGTAATTGCTGCGGACTCGGCGGCCCGCGGGTGGCTCTGACCCTCCGCGGGACAAGCACCCCTACCAGTTACAATCCCCGCGCAGGGGCCGGATGGTGTTGTCCAGCCCCTCAATGGGAAAGCCCGCCTTCACCGGGCGG
>JBCDIP010000359.1:0-4358 GCA_038748855.1 Pseudomonadota bacterium | reverse complement strand
TGGATTCGGCAATCTATCAGGGCTATTCCATCCCGCCCTACTATGACAGCCTGATCGGCAAGCTGATTGTCTATGGCAAGAACCGCACGGAATGTCTGATGCGCCTGAAGCGCACCCTTGGCGAGTATGTGATTGAAGGGGTGGACACCACGATCCCCCTCTTTCAGGATCTGGTGGGACACCCGGACATTCTGAACGGAGATTATGATATTCACTGGCTGGAAAAGTATCTCGCAGCCCATTAAGCTTGTCCCGGACGTCCGGGCACGCAGGTGAACATGTCGACCATCACTCCGCAGATCTTGCTGAAAGCGTATGCGGCGGGCATTTTCCCGATGGCCGAAAGTGCTGATGACCCCTCCCTCTATTGGATCGACCCCGATCAGCGGGGCATCATTCCACTCGACAAGTTCCATCTTTCGCGGCGGCTTAAGCGGACAATCTTGAGCGAGCCGTTCAAGGTGACGGTCGACACGGCGTTTTCCGAAACCATCGCCGCCTGCGCGGAGCCGCGGCCAGACCGTCAAACCACATGGATCAACACCCGCATCCGCGCACTCTACAACCAGCTCTTCCGCATGGGCTTCTGTCATTCGGTCGAATGCTGGAAGGACGGAGAACTGGTGGGCGGTCTCTATGGTGTTTCAATCGGGGGCGCCTTCTTCGGCGAGAGCATGTTTTCCCGTGAACGGGATGCATCAAAAATAGCGCTCGTCTATCTCGTCGCGCGTCTCAACGCAGGCGGATACAAGCTGCTGGACACCCAGTTCGTAACAGACCATCTCAGCACGTTTGGAGCCCACGAGGTGGACCGTGAGGTCTATCATCAGTTATTGGAAGACGCGCTGGGCGTGGAAGGCGCGTTTGGCACGCTGCCTTCTGACGTTTCTGCCGAAGGCGTTTTGCAGTTTGTCAGCCAAACATCGTAAACCGGATGCTCCACGGCGTTGAGCCCCGGGCTTGCTGCAAACATCCAACCGGTGAAGATACGTTTCAGATTGCCGGTTAGCAAAACCTCGTTGACCTCTACAAAAGATGTGGTCTTGGGCGCCTCTGTAATTGGCCGCGTGTAGCAAATGCGCGGTGTGACTTGCAGGGTGCCGAATTGCTTCGTCTTGTCCACCGGCACCTCAAAGGTGGTGATGGTCGCGGTGATTTTGTCCAGCCCCGCGAACACGGCAATGGGGTTCTCAATCTTGTCAGCACCCGCCTCTAGCGTGAGGGCAAGTAGGAGGGCCACGCCCCCCAGCACCGGGCCACAACAGCTCTTAAGATCAACCAAGGTGGGCCTCCACTCGCAAGCGAACGTAATCGGCCATCCAATTGCCCTGCGCATCCCGGAGGGCCGGCTCCAGCAACGCCACAACATCGTCCAGCACCGCATCGGCCGCATCGCCATATTGCTCAAAAAACGGCGTTCTGAACGTCTTCAGCCAAGGGCCCATGCCGGTCTTCAGCGGTGTGGGCCGAGGGTAGAGACCTATCCGGTCCACCACAAAGCCTTGGGCAGTTAAAAGATCCGTGTATTCTTCCGGTGACGGGAAAAACCAGGGGGCGACCAAGCTCTCATCTCCGCCGCGCACATGCGCCACGGCCCTCAGCGCGGTCGCGATTGCGGCCACATTGCCGAACCCGCCAAACTCCGCCACGAACCGGCCCTTTGGCTTCAAAGCCCGGGCGATGCCTTCTATCACTGCGCTTGGGTTGGTCATCCAATGCAGGGCCGCATTTGAGAAGACCGCATCGAACTCTTCGCTAAATGTGAGGGCTTCCCCGTTCATCAGGCGGGCATCAACACCCTGGCCTTTTGCCGCTTCAACAAAGTTTTCCGAAGCATCCACACCCACCACATGGGCACCCATTTCGGAGAGCTTGAGCGTCAATGCGCCGTCGCCGCAGCCCAGATCCAGAATGCGCTCGCCAGGCTTCAGGTCAAGCCACTCAAGCACAGCCCCGGCCAGATCAGACACAAAGCGTGCGTTCGCCGCATAGTCCTTGGGTTGCCAGGCTTGCTGGCGGATCATGTCGTTCATGAGTTTTGGTCGCTTAGCGCGATATCAGTTCAGGACTATTCGCCCTTATTGATGAATTGACTGATAAGTCCGAACAGATCGATCGAGCCTTGAGTGTTTTCAATCTTGGCGCCATCGGCCAGCATTGTCTCGCTGCCGCCCACTTCCAGCGCAACAAAGTTGCCGCCAAGAATACCCTCAGAGGTGATCTTTGCCGTGGAATCATCCGGCAACTTAACACTTGGGTCCACCGATAGGGTCAACACCGCCTGATAGCTGGTCGGGTCCAGCTCTTGGGACAAGACCGTGCCGATCTTCACCCCGGACATGCGCACATCGGATCCTGTGCTAATGCCGGCCGTGTTTTCAAACTCGGCAATGATCTTATAGCCGCCGGCGCCCGTTGACACGCCGCCAACCGAATAGGCAAACGTGAAAAAGACCACGGCCAGCCCGATAACGACCATTCCGGTCAAGGTCTCAACAAGAGTATTTTTCATCATGTCTCTCCCAAGATCCCAGCTTAGCGCATTTGCCCACAGATTCGAGCGCTCATTCGCCTAGTCCGGCTGCCAGGCCTTATAGCCTCGGGTCTCTTCTTCAGCAGGCTGGGGTTTGAACAAGCTGCCGGCCGGACGGTAGGCCTGCGCAGTGCCCGTGGGGTTGGGCTCATGAGCCTTTTGCCATTCGCGCGCCTGATAGTCTGCTTCCGGGGGCGTATCCACACGGTGGTGGATCCAGCCATGCCATCCTGGAGGGATCGCCGATGGTTCCGCGATCCCCTTGTAGATCACCCAGCGGCGCTCAGCGATGGAGGACGGGAGGGCGGATGGTGCACGGTAGTATACGTTGCCAAATTCATCCTCCCCCACGCGCTCGCCCTTGCGCCAGGTGAAAAACCGAGTGCCCAGCGTCTGGCCGTTCCACCAGGTGAAGAATTGCTTCAGGAAGTTCATCATGTTCGCAGGCGGCCTCGCTTACGGGGTTTGGGCGCGTCGACTCTCATACCGATATGTTCCCTTTTACGGAAACAGAGCCACTTGCTCAAGGCCTGTCGTCTCTTCAATCCCATACATAAGATTGAAGTTTTGCAAGGCCTGCCCAGCTGATCCCTTCACTAGGTTGTCCAAGGTTGCAAACATGATCACCCGTCCCGGGATACGGTCCTCAAACACCGACAGGAGCACTGAGTTTGACCCCCGGATGTGCTGTGTGGCCGGCGGTGCACCTTCAGGCAGCACCCGAACAAACGGTTCGTCCTGATAGCGCTCTGAGAGCACCGCACGGAGCTGCGCTGCGCTCATTCCCTCTGAAAGGCGGGCATAGACCGAGAGATACTCGCACCGGCTCATAGGCACCAGATGGGGCGTGAAGTTGACCGTAATCGACCGCCCGGCTGCAACACTCAATTCCTGCTCAATCTCTGCAGAGTGGCGGTGGCTGCCCACGGCATAAGAGGTCATCCCCTCGCCGGCTTCACAGAACAGCACGTTCTGCTTGAGCGAACGGCCCGCGCCGGAAACACCCGATTTCGCATCGATGATGAGATCATCTGCATTCACCGCACCTGCACCAACCAGGGGAAGCAAGAGCATGAGCGCAGCCGTGGGGTAACAGCCCGGACATGCAACCAGGCGTGCATCGGCAATTTGACTGCGATAGTGCTCAGACAACCCATAGACAGCCTCTTTCTGAAGCTCCAGGGCCGCGTGCGTGTTGCCGTACCACTGTGCGTAGGTGTCGGCGTCCCGAAGCCGGAAGTCCGCTGACATATCGATGATCTTCAAGTGTGCCGGGAGACTTGAGATCACCTCCTGGCTGGTGGCGTGGGGGAGCCCGCAGACCACCGCATCGATCTCAGACCAGTCTACGGCCTCCGTGGTCACCAGAGACGGCAGGTTGAGGCCACCCAGATGAGGAAACACCTCATCCATGGTCTTGCCTGCGTGAGTGTTTGCGGTCAACGCAGCGATTTCGATATCCGGATGGCGAACGGCCAAGCGCACCAAATCCGAACCGGTATATCCGGACGCACCCACGACTGCGATCTTGATCTTCTGCTTGGCCATTTTCTTTCTCCAAATTCTGGGATGGGTTTACCTCAGCCGCCTTGTTGCCGCCAAGCGTTCTCCATCGCTATCTTGTTATTGACAAGATCGTGACTACATATGTTGTGACAAGCCAACGCGATACCCCTACCGATTGAAACCAGATTTGTTTCCTGGAGGTGCCTGATCATGCGCACACTTATCGTTGCTTTTGGCGTTTCTCTTGCAATGGCTGCACCGGCGTTTGCAGCAGATGATGCTAAACCGCTGAACATTGATCCATTGTCCTCAGTGTCTG
>JBCDIP010000358.1:0-4372 GCA_038748855.1 Pseudomonadota bacterium | reverse complement strand
CGCCATGATTGAATCCATCGAGGGCAAGCGTGGACTGCCCCGGCACCGTCCGCCTTTTGTGGCGCAGGTGGGTGCCTTTGGGCGGCCGACGCTGGTCCACAATGTGGAGACGGTTTATTGGATGCCCGCCATCCTGGAGAAGGGCGCCGATTGGTTCGCCTCTAAAGGCAAAGAGGGTCACAAAGGTGCTCGCTCTTACTCCGTCTCCGGGCGCGTCAAGAAACCCGGCGTGGTGCTGGCGCCTGCTGGCGTCACCGTGAACGAGCTGATCAATGATTATTGCGGCGGCATGCTGGAGGGCCACACCTTTAAAGGCTATCTGCCAGGTGGTGCGTCCGGCGGTATATTGCCGGCCTCCAAGGGCAATGTGCCTCTGGACTTCGGCGGCCCTTTGGCTGAGCTCGGCTGCTTTGTCGGCTCGCATGCGGTCGTCGTGATGTCAGACAAAGATGATATGCGCGATGCGGCGCTGAACCTTCTCCACTTCTTTGAAGACGAAAGCTGCGGCCAATGCACCCCATGCCGCGTGGGCTGTGAGAAGGCCACGAAAATCATGACAGGCGGCGACTGGAATCAGGAGCTTTTGACCGAGCTTGCCGGAGCCATGATGGATGCGTCCATCTGTGGCCTCGGCCAAGCAGCGCCCAACCCCATTCTGACGGTGATGAAATTCTTCCCCGAGGAGTTCAAATAATGACCGGCGAAATCACGTTTTCCCTCAACGGCAAAGACGTTGTTGCCGAGCCCGGCGAAACCATCTGGCAAGTGGCCAAGCGCACCGGGACCGACATTCCGCACCTGTGCTGGAAGGACTCAACAGGCTATCGCGCCGACGGCAACTGCCGGGCCTGCATGGTGGAGATTGACGGTGAACGCACGCTTGCCGCCTCCTGCATCCGCACCCCGTCGGAAGGCATGGTGGTGAAATCGGAGAGCGAGCGCGCCAAGAAATCACGTGACATGGTGTTTGAGCTGCTGATGGCCGACCAACCGGTCAAGGAAGATGCCCATGACGCGGTCTCCTCGTTCTGGTCTTGGGCCGACGCCATGGGCGTGGACGCAAGCCGTTTTCCTCAACGGGCAACACCGGCGCCAGACAGCTCCCACCCGGCCATGCGGGTGAACCTGGATGCGTGCATCCATTGTAATCTGTGCGTGCGTGCCTGCCGTGAGGTTCAGGTCAATGATGTTATCGGTATGGCCGGCCGCGGTGCGCAAGAAAAGATCGTCTTTGATTTTGACGACCCCATGGGCCAGTCGACCTGCGTGGCGTGCGGCGAATGCGTGCAGGCCTGCCCCACAGGCGCGCTGATGCCGTCCTCGATTGTGGATGAAGCAGGCCGCGGTGCGCGCACCTCTGATGATGAAGTGAACTCAATTTGCCCCTATTGCGGCGTTGGCTGTCAGATCACCTACAAGCTGCGCGATGGAAAGATTGCCTGGGTTGAAGGGCGCGGCGGACCGGCCAACGAAAACCGGCTTTGCGTGAAGGGTCGGTTTGGATTTGACTATGTGGCCTCGCCTGAGCGCCTGACCAAACCGCTAATCCGCAAAGAGGGCGTGCTGAAGAGCGCTTATCCGGATATGGACCCCACCAAGCCGTTGGAGAACTTCCGGGAAGCCACCTGGGAAGAGGCCTTGGAACTGGCAGCCAATGGCCTGAATGCGATCCGCGACGGTGAGGGTAAAGGCACCGGGCGCAAGGCTCTGGCCGGGTTCGGATCGGCCAAATGCTCAAACGAAGAAGCCTACATTTTCCAGAAATTGGTCCGTACGGGCTTTAGGTCCAACAATGTGGACCACTGCACCCGTCTGTGCCACGCCTCGTCTGTGGCCGCTCTCATGGAAACCATCGGCTCAGGCGCGGTGACCGCGCCGTTCACTGCAGTGCGCGACAGTGATGTGATCATCGTCATCGGAGCCAACCCCACAGGCAATCACCCGGTTGCGGCCACCTATTTCAAGCAGGCTGCCAAGCGCGGCGCTAAGCTGATCCTGATGGATCCCCGTGGTCATGAACTCTCCAAACATGCCACCCACATGCTGCAGTTCAAGCCTGGGGGTGATGTGTCCATGCTCAACGCGATCATGCATGTGATTGTGGAAGAGGGTCTCTACGACACTCAATACATCCAGGCCCACACGGACGGTTTTGAGAAACTCAAAGCGCATCTGGCCGAGTACTCCCCGGAGAAGATGTCCAAGATTTGCGGCATCGAACCAGATATGCTGCGCGATGTGGCACGCACCTATGCCCGTGCTGAGGCGGCCATCATCTTTTGGGGTATGGGCGTTTCGCAACACGTGCACGGGACGGACAATGCTCGCTGTCTGATCTCGCTGGCCCTCATGTGCGGTCAGGTTGGTCGCAAAGGTACCGGCCTTCATCCTCTGCGCGGCCAGACCATCGGGCAAGGCGCGTCCGCTGCTGGACTGATCCCAATGGTGTTCCCGGACGACGCCAAAGTGGGCGAGAGCCAGAATCTCAACAAGTTCGAGGACCTGTGGCACACCAAGCTGGACCCTGAACCCGGGCTGACCGTGGTGGAAATCATGGACGCCGTCCACGAGGGTGACATCACCGGCATGTACGTGTTGGGTGAGAACCCGGCCATGTCGGACCCCGATGCCGGCCATGCCCGCGAAGCGCTGGCCAAACTCGACCATCTGGTGGTTCAGGACATTTTCCTGACCGAGACGGCGATGTTTGCCGACGTGATTCTGCCGGCCACCGCTTGGCCGGAAAAGGACGGTACCGTGTCAAACACCAACCGGACGGTGCAGATGGGCCGAAAGGCCGTTGACGCCCCGGGCGATGCGCGCCCCGATTGGTGGATTACCCAGGAGCTGGCAAGGCGCATGGGTCTGGATTGGTCCTATGAGGGCCCCGCTGACATCTTCGCTGAAATGAAGCAGGCCATGCCCTCGCTCGATAACATCACCTGGGACAGGCTGATGGTGGAAAGCGCAGTGACCTATCCGTGCCTTGGGCCTGATCAGCCAGGTGAGGACATCGTGTTTGGTGACCGGTTCCCCACGGAAGATGGCACCGGCAAGTTTGTTCCAGCTAAGGTGATTCCCCCTGATGAGCAGCCCGACGAGGAGTATCCGTTCGTGCTCACCACCGGGCGTCAGTTGGAGCATTGGCACACCGGGTCCATGACCCGCCGAGCCAGTGCGCTGGACGCCATTGAGCCGGCGCCGACCATCCAGATGAGCCCGGCCGATATGGCCAGGTTCGGTCTTGAAGCCGGTGACTTCGTGCGGGTGGAAACCCGCCGTGGCACCATCGAGCTGGCTGCGCGCGCGACGGGAGGTATTCCGGATGGTGTGGTGTTCTTGCCTTTCGCCTATGTGGAAGCTGCCGCCAACCTGCTGACCAATCCGGTGCTGGACCCGTTCGGGAAGATCCCTGAGTTCAAGTTCTGCGCGGCTCGGGTTGAACCCCTGAAGGTGAGCGAAGCGGCGGAGTAGCACCCGGCGTTAACACTGCATCGGCAATCGCCCGCTTCAGGGCTTGACCTCGCCCGGCCAATGGCGTTTCTTGCTGGCCAGAAGCCTGCTGGGGCGCGTTGCGCCTTGCGGTGAATGGAGACCCAACACCGGGTGGGGATTTGCATAATTCTCTCAAAAACGAGAGGCAAACAGGGAGTAAGACCTTTGCGGAAATTCAGCAAAATTCTGGCTGGCGCGCTGACGGCAGCACTGATGAGCACCACAGGTGCGTTGGCAGCCGATAAGATCAAAGTTGGTGTCATCACCACCCTGGCCAAGGGCCCGGTGGTTCTGGGCCAGGAGCAGATGAACGGCTTTAACCTGGCGCTGAAACACTTGGACAACAAGCTCGGCGGATTGCCGGTTGAGCTGCATGTGGAAGATGACAGCGTGAACCCGGCCGTTGGCAAACAGGCTGCCGACAAGCTGGTGAAGCAGCATGATGTGGATGTGGTCACCGGCGTGATCTGGAGTCACGTGCTGCTGGCCACCCAGAAGACCATTCTGGACGCTGGCAAATTCCTCATCAGTGCCAATGCGGGCCACTCTAAAATGGCCGGCAAGCTGTGCCACGAGAACTTCTTCAACAACTCCTGGCAGAACGACACAGTGCCGATGGCGTTGGGTGAAGTGTTGAACGCTGAAGGTGTGAAGTCGATTTACATCATGGCGCCGAACTATGCGGCCGGCAAAGATATGGCCACCGGCGTTGAGCGCACCTTTAAAGGCGATATCAAAGGCAAGGACTTCACCAACAGCTCGATCAAAGTCTAATGTTTCCTGGATCATTAAACTACCTTCATTACCATGACCTGCCCAGTCGATTTGAGATCCCTCTATCATTAGAAAAAAGCCTTTGTCATCAGTGTATTGCCTT
>JBCDIP010000357.1:0-4376 GCA_038748855.1 Pseudomonadota bacterium | reverse complement strand
TTGAGGTACAACAAGCCCATCAGCCAGTTGGTTTCGATCACCGCCGTGCGGCCCTCAGGCAACTCATGGGCTCTGTGTTCGGCGTAAGAGCGCAGCAGGGTCAACGAGGTGCCGGGCCAGACGAAGTAGATCAGGTACTCAAGCAGGCTGATGTTGCACACCACCATGACCCAGGCCAGAACCACAGCAACGGCCGGAACGTGCACCAACCAGGCCTGGATAACCCGGCGATCCTTGGCCAAAGCAGCGCGGATCTCGCCCACAAAGAAGCGGCTGATGCTGACGAAAGGCCCGATCAAAAGCCGGCCGGCTGCGGTGTTGTTCACGGTCAACAGCCACCGCGTAGGGCGCCCGATGTCGGTCCAGTCCTTGGGCGTTAAAAACCAGCTTTCCGGATCATCGTAGGGGTCTGTGAGGCGTTCATCATTATGGTGGACCCTATGCAGATGGTAGTAGCGCCGGAAGGGCACCCACAGCATGAGATTGGGAAACACCAGCGCCTCGTTGATGAGCCTGTTGCCGGTGGGGTGACCATGCACCGCTTCGTGGGTCAGTGAGCCATGCAAGCAAACGAGGTATCCGCCAAGCGGGAACAGCAGCCACCAGGGCAGGGCATGCGCAAACCAGGTAAGGACCCCAAACGCCGCGTAAATGGCGGCGGCCAGCCACACTGTGCGCCACTCAATCGCCTCTGTTTTGCTGCGGACGATACGTCCTGTGCCCGATGCCATCTCCCCTTAAATCCCCAAATACTCAACGCCCCAATTGCGCCATATTCGCTCAAGTTCAAAGATTTGCAAAATACCTTTTTCGGTAGGTGACGCTTGAACCTCGCGGCCGATCGTTTACCCTTGAAAGGGTGTTGAACGGCTGATCTGCGGGCAGCTGGGGCCCGTATACTAAACGGGCGGCTCCTCTTGTGTCATGGATCAACAAGGCTTAACTGAAGAGACGGTGTTTACCGGGGATGTGGGGATGACAGCGCAGCCCCATACCAGAGCGCAAAACAAACAGGACAAAAGATGATCGATCTCTACACTTGGGGCACGCCGAACGGGCGTAAGGTTTCTATTATGCTGGAAGAGGTCGGTTTGGCCTACACGGTGCATCCGATCAACATCACCAAAGATGAGCAGTTTGCCCCGGAATTCCTGAAGATCTCGCCAAATAACAAGATCCCGGCCATTGTGGACAATGAGACCGGCCAAACCCTCATGGAATCAGGGGCGATTTTGCTCTATCTGGCGCGCAAGACGGGCAAGCTCTTCCCGGAAAGCGGTGACGGGAAATGGCGGGCCATGGAATGGCTGATGTGGCAGATGGGCGGTGCTGGTCCGATGCTCGGCCAGGCTCACCATTTCGTGCATTTCAATCCCGATGTTTCAGACTATGCTCGCGAGCGCTATTCCAAGGAAGCACAACGGATTTACGGCGTGCTGGACAAGCGGCTGGCAGATCATGAGTTCGTGGCCGATGAGTATTCGGTGGCCGATATTGCCATCTGGCCTTGGATTTCGCGCTTTGAGTGGCAAAAAGTTGATATGAATGCCTTTCCAAACGTGAAGAGGTGGTATGTTCAACTTGCCGAGCGCGAGCCCGTGCAAAAAGGGTACAATGTGCCCACCTCCGGCTTGGATATCCCGATGCCGTAAGGCGCTTTTGAGAAGAGGTTTGTTGGTCGCAATGAAGATCTTTGGTTCTTTGATGGCTATGGCCCTACTGGCGGCGCTGATGGTGGCGCCCGGGCCTCAGCGCGCGCTTGCGGCAGAAGCGAAAACCTCGCCAACCAAGCAGCTCGACAAAGAGAAGAAAACCAAATCGGCCCAGAAAGCCGGTGGCCGGGCCTCCCTCGTGGGCGTAGATCCAGCCCGGCTTGAGCCGTTGTCCCAGACCGTGCCCATAATCGGCCGCCTAGTGGCGGTGCGCTCCGGCAAAGTGTCGGCGGAAGTGGGCGGCGCTGTGCGTAAGCTTGCCGTGGCTGTGGGCGATCACGTGGAATCCGGTGATCTCATCGCACGATTGGACAATGCGACGGTTCAGGGCCAATTGGCGGTGCAACAGTCCCAAGTGGATGAGGGACTTGCCGAGTTGTCTGCTCTTCAGGCTGAGCTGCTCTTGGCCGAACAGGAGCTTGGCCGTCAGAATGATCTGAAAAAGAGCGGTGCCTTCTCCAAGGCGAAATATGAAGACGCCATACAGAACGTGGCAAAGGCGAAAGCCAACATCGTTCGGGCCAAGGCGATGATTGAAACCCGTAAGGCGACGCGGCGGCTGACAAAGATCAATCTGGACAAGTCCGAGATCAGAGCACCCTATGCTGGCGTCATCTCTGAAAAGCTGACGGAGATCGGCGCTTATGTTCGGGCTGGTGATGCGGTGGTTTCGCTTATTTCCGATTCCAGTTTGGAGGTTGAGGCAGATGTTCCAGCCACAAGGTTGGGCGGTCTGCAAGCTGGTGTCACCGTGAAATTCTCTCTGGTCGATGGCCGCACGTTTGATGCGGTGGTGCGGGCTGTTCTACCGACCGAAAATCCCATGACGCGTACGCGCCCGGTCAGGTTCTCGCCTAAGTTTGAGCAACCGGTTGCCGGCCTCGCCGATGCGCAAACCGTCACGGTCAATGTGCCCTTGGGCGCCAGCCGCGAAGTGCTCACAGTTCACAAGGATGCCATTATCAAGCGCGGCGAAAAGAGCGTGGTGTTTGTGGTGTCTGACGAGGTGGCTGAGGCGCGCACTGTGGGCCTAGGTGAATCCGCTGGGCCACGCATCGAAATCACCTCAGGGCTTAAGGAAGGTGAAAGTGTGATCGTTCGGGGCAATGAACGGCTGCGTCCTGGTGCACAGGTAAAAATCCGCACAGGATCATAAGGTTAAGCCACAGACTGGAAGGTCTGAATGAACATTATCAAGACGTCCATTGAGCGGCCCATTGCGGTTGTTGCCGCCGTGTTGATGACTGTGCTGCTGGGCTGGTTGGCGCTGCAGACCATTCCCATTCAGCTGACACCTGATGTGAACCGGCCGGTGATAACGATCAACACCGAGTGGCTGGGTGCCGCTCCCGCCGAGGTTGAACGCGAAATCACCAATCGCCAGGAAGAGGAGCTGAAGGGCATTAACGGACTGGCCTCCAGCGAGAGCTCGTCGCGACGAAACTCCGCCCGGGTCACGCTGGAGTTCGAGGTGGGCACGAATATGGACCGGGCGCTGCTCTTGGTGGCCAACCGGCTCGATCGCGTGTCCGGCTACCCTGAGGAAGTGGAAGAGCCTACGCTTTCGCTGGCCGGGGCTGAGGACAATGCGATTGCCTGGTTCTACATGACCCGCCAGGACGGTAACGAGCGGCCGATCCACGAGTATGGCCAGTTCCTCAAAGATGTGGTGCAGGAGCGCATTGAGCGGGTTCAGGGCGTCTCTGAAGTGACCGCCTATGGGGGATCAGACCCGGAACTCCAGATCGTGGTGGAGCCCGCAACCCTGGCAAGCTACGGCCTCACGGTCACCGAAATGGTTCAGTCGCTGCGGCGCGCCAATGCGGCGCTGAGCGCAGGCGATGTGGACGAAGGCAAGCGTCGCTATGTGGTGCGCACAGAAGCGGAGCTGAACACGGTTGAAGCGATTAAATCCGTGGTGCTGCGCAGCGAGCGCGACGAATCCACCGGCCGCGTGGGCCGCGTGACGGTGGCTGATGTGGCGGAGGTCAAGCTGGACTACAAAGACCCCACCTCGCTGATCCGTCAGAAGGGGTATTCGGCGATTGCGTTCAACGCCAAGCGCGAGACCGGCGCCAATGTGATTGAGACCATGGAAGGCATTCGCCAGGCCGTTAAAGAGCTCAATGCTGGCCCGATCCCGCAAGCCGGCCTTACGCTGCAGCAAGTCTACGACGAAACGGACTACATTTCCTCAGCGGTCAATCTGGTGCGCCAGAACATTTGGTACGGTGGAACGCTTGCCGCTGTGGTTTTGCTGATCTTCCTGCGCTCCTGGCGCGCGACCCTGATTGTCTCCATTGCGATACCTGTGTCAGTGATTGGCTCTTTCGTCGCCATGGCGGCGCTTGGCCGCTCGCTCAATGTGATCTCGCTGGCCGGTCTTGCTTTCGCCGTTGGCATGGTGGTGGACGCGGCCATTGTGGTGCTGGAGAACATCTACCGACACCGAGAGAGGGGGATGTCAGCTGCGAAGGCCGCTTATGAGGGCGCCCGGCAGGTGTGGGGGGCCGTGTTTGTCTCCGCACTGACGACCGTGATGGTCTTCATCCCCATCTTGGTGATGGAGCTTGAAGTGGGCCAGCTGTTCCGCGATATCGCAGTGGCCATTTCGGTCTCCGTGATGCTGTCGCTCTTGGTCTCCATAACCGTTTTGCCGGCTTT
>JBCDIP010000356.1:0-4377 GCA_038748855.1 Pseudomonadota bacterium | reverse complement strand
GGCCAGAACACCTACCACAGCGTAGCAGGCAAAATGGCCTGCCTTATCCGTGCCGATAAGCGAGAAAAGCTGGGACGGTGCGGAAATTGGCAAGGACAGGAATGATAAGGCGAGAACCGCAAGGCCTGCACCCACTGCGGCATAGTCTGTCCATCCAACGGTTCTGCTTCTGCGGTAACCCATGCGTGGCCTCATCAGGTTTTTATCCAGAACAAGATAGCTGCAAGAAACGGGCCGTAATGTGTCGCCCGGTCTGGGGCAAAAAGGCATAGCCGAGTGCTCGGTTTAGCCGGGCAGGCTTCATTTCGTCTTAAGACATTATGAATAGCGTGCGCCGCTATGGAACAGACTGCACAATCCGGCGATCAGGTTGAGGCCGATGGCGCAAAGTTGAAGAAACTGCGTGCCCAGGCCGCTGCACTTTATCGGCGCGGCCAAACCAAGGCGGCGATCAAAGCGCAGCATCGGTTGGTGGAGCTTGCAGGCGACCACGTGCAGCGCCAGGATTGGGCGTTTCTCGGGCTCTACCACTTCGCCGCCGGGGCTGAGCTCAGGTGCGCAGAGATTATGGAAGAGGCGCTGCGCAAGTTCCCAGATTCCAGCGATTTTCTAAACAATGCGGTCGTGGGATTTCTGAGGGCCGGCCAGCCAAAGCGTGCTCAGCCCTATCTTGACCGTGCGCTGGAGCGTGATCCTGCCTCTGCGATGCTTCATGACGCGGCCGCCCGGCTTTTTTTGGATTTGGGCCAGTTGGAGCGGTCTGTCTATCATGGGGGCAGGGCGCTGGAGTTGAAAGATGAGGCGGCTGCCGAGGTTGACGTCAGTGATCATGATCTTGCCGCTGTGCCGGTGACGCCGTTTGATGGCAAGCGGCCGGAGCGCAATGTGATCGCCTTTTCCCTATGGGGCGAGGATGAGCGCTATCTTGAGGGCGCGCGGCAGAACGCAGCGCTGGCGCGGCATATCTATCCTGGTTGGCAGTGCAGGATCTATTGCGATGAGACCGTGCCTGCCCGAGCCGTTGCAGCGTTTGGGGCCGAGGGTGCCGATGTGCATCTTATGCCGCCGCAGAAGCGGCTATATGAGGGGCTGTTTTGGCGCTTTCTGGTGGCGTTTGATGAGCGGGTGGAGCGCTACATTGTGCGCGATGCGGATTCGCTAATATCCGTGCGTGAACGTCTGGCCGTTGAGGATTGGATTGGCTCTGCGCGGCATTTCCACGTGATGCGCGATTTCTACACTCACACCGACCCGATGCTGGCGGGCCTCTGGGGCGGGGTGCGCGGGGCGGTGCCCCCGGCGTTGCGTGAAGAAATGAAGGGGTATCTGGATGACCCCACCAAGACGGCCAATGCGGACCAGAAGTTCCTGCGCGAGAAGGTCTGGCCGGTGGCGCGGAGCAGCGTACTGATCCATGACAGCAAGTTTGATGTCTTGGGTGCCAAACCTTATCCGCGGCACACGGCCCTTGGGCGCGATGAACTCCATTTGAGCCACATCGGCTCTAATGCGCATCTCTTGAAGAAGCCGCCGCCGCGCAGCGCCGCCGGCACGCTGAACGCGCGTGAGCAATGTATCTTCACCATTGCACCCGGGCGTTCGGGCACCGTCTACACGGCTGAACTGCTGCAACGCAATGTGCCGGCTGCAGAGGTCTATCACGAGCGCATGGGGCCGGGGCAGTTTGGGCTCCATTCGCCCGATATCTCCCATATGATGCGGTTCAACACCGAGGGCAATGTGGAGGACATCCACCAATTTTGGCGCCGGAAAGTGGCCTTGATCGGTTCAGGCGCCGCGCCCGTCTATGCGGAGATCTCCCATCTTCTGGCCAAGGCGGGGCTGATGGAGAATATCGGCCTGCTCTGCCGCACGACCCGAGTGGATGTAGTGCTGCTGCGCCGGGACATCACGAAGACGGTTCAGAGCTTCATTGCCCGGGGCGATTTTATCAATACCGGTCTTGCTTGGGCGTTTCTCTTAGACTGGAACTACCCCAGGCGTGTGATCGATCCTGAGCCCTTCAGGCCCCATGGCATGGTGGGGCGGGCCTATTGGTATGTGGCGGAGATGTTTGCCCGCGGGGAGTTTTACAGGCGCAGGCTTGCTGGGATTTCGAACCTCCACTTCCATGTGGCGGAGCTGTCGGACATCTCCAAGCTGCAAGGGGCTGAGGCTCTGTTTGGCGCGCTTGGGTTGCCCTTCCCGGAAGAGGGCCTGAAGACACCTGAAGCTCAGAACAAACGCACATTGGAGCTGTTTCCCCAGATGTGCGAGGAGGCCGCCAGTCTGGTGGATAAGATGGCGATTGACCCCATAGTGGAAGCGCGCGCTTTCCATGACAGAGGGGGCTGGTTGGGATAGCGGGAAATCGCCTCCCTCGCGAACGCGAGGGCCCATTGCCGGTATCTTTCGCTTGGCTCAGAAGGTCCTCGCTTTCGCAAGGACGCGGATTCAGTAGCCTAACCTTCATTGCGCAGAAGCCGCCGCATTCAATCCTGGCTCATAGTCATAGTGCCAAGGCTCAAACGGCGTTTGCAGCGGGCCCACGAAGGAGGGGCCGGCGGCCTTGATGCTGTTGTTTAGCTTTTCCCCCCAACCGTCCTCTTGCCACACCTTCTTAATGTCGGTGATGCGGGTGCCTGCGAAGATCTTTCCGTCCTTCATAATCTGAAAATCGACCGCGCGGGCTTGGCCGTGGCGCGACATGCCGGGAGCGGCCAGGTAGGCACGGCGTGTGATCCTGAAACCTCTCAGCCAACTCCAAAACTTCTTTGGCTCCCACTCAGGGGGCTCTTCACCTTCGGGTTCGAACTGCTCTTTCCAGGCGGTGAAAATCTCTTCCGCAGCCACCCCCACAGAAGTGTTCTTGTTCCAGTTCTTGATCTGTACATCAAGGCTGCGCACCCGGGTGCCGGCGTAGAGCTCGTAGCCGGGATTGGCGGCTGCAAAATGGGCAATGACTTCGCCCACCTCGGCCAGCAAAGCCTCTTGCTCAGCGGAGCCGCGATAAGCTCTGATCTGCTTCTCCGTCCAGCTCCAGCGTTTCACCAAGGGCGTGCGTGAGCGGGCATAGCTGCGCAGCGCCAACAGGCGCCGGCCAAGGTCTGGGATTTGGAAGAGGGTGTCTTTGGCCGGCGAATCGTCGAGGTTCTCAAAGATGCTTTCAAGCTGGCTCGGAGCCTCTGTCTCTGCGGCAGCGGCGCCCATGAGGCTCAGCGTCAAGACAACACACACAAAGCTCCGAATGACCCCCGTCATGACCTACTCCATTAACGCGTCAATGGCTCCAATCAGCTCGTCGAAGTGATCAATCACATGATCTGCTCCAAGCTCCCGCGGCGGAATATCGGTATATCCGAAGCTGACAGCGATCGATTTCACGCCGGCATCCTTCGCAGCATCTATGTCGTTGTGGCTGTCGCCCACCATGATGGTGCGGGCCGGGTCGCCGCCCACCCGTTCCATGGTGCCCAGCACATGGCCGCCATCTGGTTTGCGGATCGGCAGGGTGTCACCGCCGATAACAGCGCTGAAATGGTGATCGAGCTCAATCTGCTGCAATAAAGAGTGCGAGAGCTCCTCGAATTTGTTGGTGCAGACGGCCATGAGGGCTTCACGCTCCGCCAATGTGGTCAGCGCTTCGCGCACGCCGGGGAAGGGGGCCGTGTTGGCGGCAATGTTGGCGCCGTAATGGTCCAGATACTCCGGCAGCATGGCTTTCAGCTGATCACGGGTTGCCGGCTCTCCGGTGGCCGCCATCATCCTCTCCATCAACACAAGCGCACCCTTGCCCACCATGGAGCGTACATCAGCCAAGGACACCTCTTCACGGCCGCGCCGGCGCAGCAGTTCATTGCCCGTAGCGGCAAGGTCAGGGGCGGAGTCCACCAAGGTGCCGTCCAAGTCGAAAATGATGCAGAGAGGTTTCGTCATGGGCGCTTTCTTGCTGGGGTTTGTCCGTGCTAATGAAGGCGCCAAAGAGCACGCCCGCACAATGCGGTCAACAGGAGGACGCGCTTAACATGGATACCCTCAACGACAAATCCCTCATCAAGGACAAATGCCTGATCGCTGGCAAATGGGTCGGCGGTTCTGAAACGGCAGATGTGATTAACCCGGCCACGGGCGCGGTGATCACCACTGTGCCGCGCCTGGGCGCGAAGGAGACTGAAGAGGCGATTGCGGGAGCGGCGGAAGCCATGAAGGGCTGGGCCAAGAAGACCGCCAAGGAACGCTCCATTGTGCTGCGCCGCTGGTACGACCTGATGATGGAGAACCAGGACGATCTGGCCCGGATCATGACGGCCGAGCAGGGCAAGCCCCTGGCTGAGGCCAAAGGTGAGGTGGTGTATGGCGCCTCGTTCACCGAGTTTT
>JBCDIP010000355.1:0-4395 GCA_038748855.1 Pseudomonadota bacterium | reverse complement strand
GTGCAGCAAGAGATCTTTGGGCCTGTTGTCACCCTCACGCCGTTCTCCGATGTGGATGAGGCCGTGGCGTGGGCTAACGATTCCCCCTACGGCCTGGCGTCATCCATCTGGACGAAGGATGTGGGCCGGGCCATGAATGTGGCCAGCCGCCTGCGCTTCGGCTTCACCTGGGTGAACACCCACGGGATCGCCTCGCCTGAGATGCCTTGGGCGGCCATGCGTGGATCTGGCACCGGCTGCGATATGTCGGTCTACGCTCTGGATGCGTACACCTCCATCCGCCACATTCAAATCGCGCACTGAGGAGAAGCCTAAAATGTCAGACAGCGAAGCGGCCGTTACCAGGATTGAGACGGTTGGCGTTCTGGGCGCCGGCACGATTGGGGCCAGCTGGGCGTCTTTGTTTGCGGCCTGCGGATATCAGGTGGACGTCTATGACCCGGCGCCAGAGGGCGAGGCGTATGTGCGGGACTATGTGGAAACCGCCTGGCCGTCTCTTGAGAAACTGGGGCTGGTGAAGGCGTCAGACGCCAAGCTTGCCTTCTTTGCAACGCCGGCTGAAGCTGTGGCGCGGGCGCAGTTCGTGCAGGAGAGTGTGCCGGAGCGGCTGCCCATCAAGCATGAGATTTATAGCCAGATCGAGCCGGCTCTGGCGCCAGACGCCATTGTGGCCACCAGCGCGTCAGGCCTTCTGGTGCGTGATATGCAGCAGGGGTGGAAAGACCCGAGCCGCTTCATCCTGGCTCATCCGTTCAACCCGCCCCACCTCATCCCGCTGGTGGAGCTGCTCGGCAACGAGCGCACGGCGGATGGTGTTCTGGATATTGCACAAGGCTTCTTTGAGGACTGCGGCAAGGTCACGATCCGCGTGCACAAAGAGGTGCCGGGACATGTGTCTAACCGGTTGCAGGCGGCGCTTTGGCGTGAGGCCATCCATCTGGTGATGGAAGGGGTGGCCAGTGTGGAGGATGTGGACAAAGCGGTGTGGGCCGGGCCTGGTCTGAGATGGTCGGTGATGGGCCCGCACATGCTGTTCAGCCTGGCCAGTGGGGGGCATGGCATCGGTAAGTTCTGCGAGCGCTATGGGGACAGCTTCCACACGTGGTGGGAGAGCATGGGGTCGCCAACGATTACGCCGGAGGTGGGGAAGGCTCTGGAGGCTGGGATTGCGGACGCTGAACAGGGCCGAGACTTTGCGTCCATCGCCGGGGAGCGCGATGCA
Organism: Pseudomonadota bacterium; assembly: GCA_038748855.1. Taxonomy (GTDB): domain Bacteria; phylum Pseudomonadota; class Alphaproteobacteria; order Rhizobiales; family CAJQND01; genus JAAEUE01. The sequence goes on along the minus strand of JBCDIP010000355.1, from coordinate 3,173 downwards.
AAGATCATCGGCGCGCTGCAGGCGTTTCGGAAGGTGGATGAGGGTCTCTAAGCCAGGCTCACAACCTCCGACATCCCCGCGCAGGCAGTGAACCAACGCCGATACACCGAATTGCGACGCTCTTTAGATGCCCGCCTCCGCGGGCATGACGATATGTTTGCCGCGTCCTTGCGAAAGCGAGGACCTTCTGAGCCAAGGGTAAAGTGTGAGCTATGGGCCCTCGCGTGCGCAAGGGCGCGCTGAGCTTACAACGCGTCGCGGAAGCGGCGGGTTAGGTAGGCTCCGTCTGTGGATGGCAGTACCCGCTCATCATTGCCCGGCGCCACCTTGGCCACACAGAACACCGGACCTGGCGTGCTGAAGAGCAACTCGGGCAGCTCTCTCATCTCAGCTTCCGTGGCGAATGTCGCAGCGGTTTGAAACCCGGCTCCCTTCGCCATCTGCACCATGTCCGTAACGCCCGCCGATAAGCCGATCTGCTCACCGGTTTCCCCGAAGCGCTCATTGTCCAGAACCAGGATGGCCAGATTGTCCGGCCCCGCCGAAGCAATGGTGGCGAGCGAGCCGATGCCCATCATCATGTCCCCGTCGCCGGTGATCACCACGGCGCGGCGCTTCGGCTGCGCGATGGCAAGGCCAAGACCGGTCATGGCGGTGAGGCCCATGCCGCCCCAGAAGTAGAAATTGTTGTCATGGTCGCCTGCCGCGGCCACATCATAGGTGGCGCTGCCGAGGCCGGTGATGACCAAGGCGTCACCGCGGTGAGACATGAGCTCGGCGACCAGAGGCCGGCGACGGATCCGGCCCTCATCATCAACCGGGAACGTTACGTGCTGGTCCATGGGTCAAAACACCTTTGTGCCAAGAGCGCGCTGGTGGATCAGCACGGCGGCGGCATAGCCGCCATTGAAGGCCAGGCCGCACGCGGCATCGAACGTCTCGGCAATCTGATCAGCCTGTTCCACCGAGTAGCAATAGACCCCCATGGCCTCCATCACCGGTTGGGTGGCGTGGCCCATGGGCACCTGCCAGGGGTTAAATTCGCCCCACTGGCCACGCATGGTGATCAGCATGGCGCAGGGACACCGGGTAGACGCCATCACCGAGAGCGCATTGATGCAGTTGCCCACGCCGCTGGATTGCATGAGGAGCGCACCGCGCTCCTTGCCAAGCCACAAGCCCAGCATCATGCCCACTCCCTCTTCTTCTGTGGTGAGAGTCACCACCTTTTTGGAGGGTGCATCTTCGCACAAGGACAGCACGCGGCTGAGGCCGGCGTCGGGCACGGTGGCGATGGTGGAGATTTGCTGATTCTCCAGAACCGAAAAAACGTCTTCCGACCAGCTCATGAGCTAAATTCCTGCTGCCTCGATACCCGGCCTTTATAAAGAACCTGGCGCGCTCGGCAATCATTGAGGTTTTTCCAGATGCCTTTTTAGGTGCGATCTGCAGAAAAATCCAAGCTGATTCAGCAGGTTAAAATGTGTCAGTAGCAGCTATGCGTCAGACGCATGGCTCCTATGCTGCCGGGGCTCTGGCTCAAATCCATTTGGTGGATCAGTATCTCATCAATGCAGTCGATCTGACTGCTGACGCGGCACCAGCTCCCTCCCCATTTGATGGTGCCTTGCGTTGTTCGGTCAGTCCCCCTCACTCCTGGCCGAACGGATAGCCCAATTGGGCGCCCCACCCAAGCCGGACCCCTCCCAGGGTCCGGCTTTTCTCTTTTGATCAGCGATAAAGAACGTGCGGCGGCAGGCCGAGCGTGTCGTACATCTTGGCCACCTGCTCGTGATAGCCGTTGTAGAGCAGGGTGGGGACGCGCTCATTGGTGCCCAAGACGCGCTCTGAAGCCTGGCTCCAGCGCGGATGGGGCACGGCAGGGTTCACGTTGGCATAGAACCCATATTCCTGCGGCAGGATGGTTTCCCAGAAGCTCACCGGACGTTTGTCGGTGAAGCTGAAGCGCACAATCGATTTGATGGATTTGAAGCCATACTTCCAAGGCAGGGCTAGGCGCAATGGAGCGCCCATCTGTTTGGCCACCGGCTTGCCATAGGCACCGGTTACCAGGAAGGAGAGCTCGTTGCGGGCTTCCTCCATGCTCACGCCCTCAACGTAGGGCCAAGGGAGTTTGTTGCTCCAGGAGAAGAGCGGCGGCTTTTGGCCTGGCGCGACTTCCGGGTTCAGAAACGTCTCCATCCGTATATATTTCGCACCCGATGTGGGCTGGGCAAGATCCACCAACTTGCTCATGGCAAAGCCGGACCAGGGCACGGTCATGGACCAGGCCTCCACGCAGCGGTGCCGATAAAGACGCTCTTCGATGCCGACCTTCCGGATCAATTCATCAATGCCGATGGTGAATTCCTTCTCAACCATGCCATCGATCTTGATCTCCCAGGGGCGGATCGGCAGGGCCTGGGCGGCCTCGGCAATGCGCTTGGTGGAGCCGAACTCGTAGAAATTGTTGTACTCAAGGTTGAGCTTCTCTTCCGTGATGGGCCGGTCGAGCTTATAGGCCTCATTGCGCTTGGCCGGATAGAGATCCAGGGTAGGGTCTGCTGCGCCAAAGGCCTTAGTGATGCCGAGCGCACCGGCGCCGATTGTGGCCGCGCCGAGCCCCATGCCTTGCAGGATTTGGCGCCGGTTCCAAAACACATCTTCCGGTGTGGCAGAAGCTTCAGGGAGCTCCCAGTTGTGTATGGTCTTGTTCAACATTTTCGCGTGCAGCCTTTCTCACTCACCCCATCGGCCACACAATAGGCGCAATCTCGCATCACAGCCAGTCACGGCTCTGTTAGCGTGCTTACTGATGAGATGGTCTTTTCCGTCCCACCAGCGTCCTTGCGAACGCGAGGACCTTCTCAGCCCTAGGAAAGGTAAGAGCTATGGGCCCTCGCGTTCGCAAGGGCGCGGGGAGGGCGCTGAACGCGCCAATATCAGCCGCCGCAAATGTCGCCGACCACAAACTCCAGGGCCCCGATGAGGGTCGTCATTTCGGCGTTGTAGATGAGGTTTCGGCCTTCGCGGCGCTGGGTCAGCACACCCTTCAAAGTCATGTCCTTCAAGTGGAATGAGAGGGTGGCCGGTTGGATGCCGAGCTTTTCTGCAATGGCGCCGGCGCACATGCCTTGGCCGCCATTCTGAGCATCTTTACTGAGAAGTTGCAT
>JBCDIP010000354.1:0-4414 GCA_038748855.1 Pseudomonadota bacterium | reverse complement strand
GAAGTAACAGCCCGATCAATCTCAGAGTTCTAAGCCCGGATGGTTTCCATCCGGGCTTTTTTCGTGGGCGCTCAGGCAATGGCTTGTATTCCGCCTGGACCAATGTTAACGCCACGGCTTGCTTGGTGCACAACATGAAAAGGTTCAAGGCATGGCGATGAACAGCCCTTCAGGCCCTGACATTGGCCCGGTTTTCCAAGCACTGAAACCTGACGTGCGTGATGAGCCGGAAAGCGGCATCATCCGTGTGGCCAACTATGCCTGGCAGGCCGAGGATGCCATCAAGCTGTGGGTTGGCGAAGGTGACTTGCCTACACCGCAGTTCATTTGCGATGCCGCCAGTGAAGCCATGGCCCGAGGGGAGACCTTCTACACCTGGCAGCGCGGCATCCCCCTGCTGCGCGAGGCGTTGGGCCGCTATCATGCCCGGCTCTTCGGAGTGCCAAACGACCCGGAGAACTATTTCGTCACCGGCGGCGGCATGCAGGCCATCCACCTGGCGCTTCAAGCCATCGCGGGCGCAGGCGATGAGGTTGTTATCCCCAGCCCCGCTTGGCCGAACTATGCCGCGCCCATGCGCATGCTGCAGATCAAGCCGGTCGAAGTGCCCATGCTGTTTGAGAACGGCACCTGGGAGCTGGATCTTGACCGCTTGTTTGATGCGGTGACCGACAAGACCCGCGCGATCTGCCTCAACAGCCCCTCCAACCCATTGGGCAAAGTGACGAGCCCGCAAGAACTAATCGCCGTTCGCGACTTTTGCCGTCACCGCGGGATCTGGCTGTTGGGCGATGAGGTCTATTCGCGCTTCTATTACCCGGGCGAAGGCGACAACCGGACCGTCGCCCCATCGGTGCTTGAATGCTGCGATCCTGAGGAGCGGCTAATCCTCGCCAACACATTCTCAAAGAACTGGGCCATGACCGGATGGCGCATCGGCTGGTTGCAGGCGCCGCAGTCTATCGGCCAGGTGATCGAGAACCTGATTCAGTACAACACGTCCGGTGTTGCCTCGTTCATGCAATCGGCAGCGGCCGTGGCACTGGATGAGGGTGAGCCCTTCATGGCCCAGCAGGTAGAGCGGGCGCAAACCGGGCTTAGCATCGTTTTGGACACGCTGGGCGCGCGCTCCGACGTGCAATATCAAAAGCCGGAAGGCGCCTTCTATTTCTTCTTCCGAGTGGAAGGCATGGACAGCTCAGAAACCACCACTCGCCGGTTGATTGATGAAGCCGGCGTTGGCCTTGCGCCCGGCACGGCCTTTGGCCCGGGCGGCGAAGATGGCTGGTATCGGCTCTGCTTTGCGCGCTCTCACGAGAGCTTGCAAACGGCTATGGACCGGATCTGCACCTGGCTCGATAAGCGCTAGTCACCGGATGGCAGATACGACCCATCCTCATCATGAGTTTCGCGACCCGTCAGTGCGGGCGTGAAGATGCAGACGATCTTCATGCGCGTGGTGGCTCTGAGGATGTGTTTGTCGTGCTTATCAAGGGTGTACATGGTGCCGGCGTTAAGCGGGAACACGTCGCCGGTGGCCACGTCCTCCACAGAGCCCTCGCCCTCTACCACGTAATTGGCCTCGATGTGGTGCTTGTACCACATGGTCTGCTCGGCGCCGGCCTCCACGGTGGTTTCGTTGAGAGAGAAGCCGACCCCATCTTCGGCCAACAGGAAACGCCGGCTCGCCCAAACATCGCCGCGCACATCGCGGTCCGTATCCAAGATCTGGTCCAAGCTTCTAACGATCATGAGGAGGTGCCTTTCGCTTCTGAAGTGGTGTGAGGTTCCCATAGAGCGCCGCGGCGCCTGCTGCAAGGATGCTTGAGATTTTCACGCTTGCTGCGGCCTTCAGAGAGCGGATACGCTTGCCACCTGGCTGACGAAGGAGAGCGCTCATGTCTGTCAAAGACCTCAAGATTTCCAAGCTTACTCCGACAATCGGGGCAGAACTTTCAGGGATCGACCTTAACAGTGACTTGGATGACGCAACACTGGACACGATCTATGGCGCGCTTATCGACAATTTGGTGATCTTCTTCCGCGATCAGGACCTTTCGCCCGCCGCCCATCTCAGCTTTGCGCGTTCGTTTGGCGAGCCGGAGCCGCCTCACCCGGTCTACCCGCACGTGGATGATTTTGAGAACATTGTGGTGCTCGCCAATGATGCCAAGACGCCGCCTGACACCGATGGCTGGCACGCGGATGTGACCTTCAAACCCAACCCACCCTTCGCCTCAATCCTCTCAGCGCGCCAGGTGCCCGAATGCGGGGGCGATACCATGTGGGCCAACATGTATGCCGCCTATGACGCCCTGCCCGAGGGCATGAAGGCAGATCTGGCCGATCTGCAGGCCGTCCACGATATGGGCGATTTCCGCAACAACTTTGCAACGGGCCCGGACGCAGGCGAGGCTCTCACCAAAGCCCATGGCCGGTTCGGGTCGGCGGTTCATCCGGTGGTGATGCACCATCCTGTAACGGAGCGGCCTTTTCTCTATGTGAATGAGGGGTTCACCCAGCACATTGCGGGCCTGACCGCGCGCCAAAGCCGGCGCCTGATCGGCTATTTGCTGGACCACATAAACCGCCCAGAGTTCCAGGTGCGCTTCCGCTGGCAGAACAACTCTGTGGCCATGTGGGACAACCGGGTCACGCAGCACTATGCGGTCGCCGACTATTTACCGGCCTACAGGTGCATGCACCGGGTCACCGTGGTAAATGACAGGCGAGCAGACGCGAACGTCAATCTCGCCAAAGCCGGCTGACAGATAACAGATCATGGAGAGCGAAATGAGTTGGGCCATTCACCACGTGGGGCTCAGTGCCCACGATATTGCACGGGCACGTTGGTTCTTTGGCGAACTGATCGGCTTAACGGAAGCTGACGGTGGCGCAGAGGGTGAGACAAGCGCCCGGTTTGGCGACGGGATGCGCGGGGTGCATTTGGCCAAGCCGCAGCGCGGGCTGGCCAAGCTCGATGGGGCCATTGTGCACCCGGCCAGCGGGCGGAAAATGGCGATCAGTCTCAGCGACGTGAACATGGTCGCGCAGAACCTGGATCGCGCGTCCATTGCATATGTGGAAGGCGCAGACGGCGCGAGCCTGACAACCATGGATCCGTCGCTGAACGTGATCGAGTTCATTCAGGCCAACGGCGGGGACGACACCGATGGCAACCACCCTTGGGAGCAGGACTGGGGCTGGGGCGTGCACCACGTCAATCTGCAGGTGGGCGATGTGCGCGAGGCAGTGGGCTTCTTCACCGAGATGGCGGGCATTGCCGAGGGCCCTTGGCATGTGCCGGAAACGATGGGTGATGTGAGCATGGATCCTGCCCAGCTGGCGCTCCTGCCCTTAGGCGATGATAATCGTGGTCTTCATCTCAATCGCCCGGACGCCACGTTTGCGTTGCGCAACACGTTTGCCCACAACCCAACCATAGGCGGCCACCCAGCCTTCTGGGTGCGGGACGTGAAGGCGGTGATGGAACGGTTAGATGGGGCGGGCATCGCCTATACGAACGCAGGCGTCTACGCCATGCCCCATATGCACCAGATTTATGTGCTGGACTTAACGGCGAACTTCATTGAGGTGAACCAATATGTCTAGACATAAAGAGCAGACTGCATGGTGCTAACGGGCCTTCTTGCCATCTGCGTTGCGGCGGCGTTTGCCGGGGCGGCAATCTACATCAACGTTGCAGAACATCCGGCGCGCATGAACCTTGATGATGCGGCGCTCCTAAGCCAGTGGAAGCCGTCTTACCAGAGAGGCTTTCAGATGCAGGCGAGCTTGGCTGTCATCGGGTTCCTGCTGGGTCTGGTGGCCTGGTATCAGACCGGCGACATGCAATGGGGCCTCGGCGCCATCATCCTTGTGGCCAACTGGCCGTTCACCCTGCTGGCCATCATGCCCATCAACCGGCGCTTGGAGGCCATGTCTGTGCAGGCGCCTGAACCGGAGCTTAGAAGCCTGCTGGACCGATGGGGCTCGCTCCATGCCATCAGGAGTGCCTTCGGCGCGGGCGCCACGATTGTGTTCGTGTTGGCAGCGTTGTGATGGTCGCGGGGCGTATCCTCCGGCGCACGCGTGCACTGCTGCTGGGCTTGCTGCTCGGCGGGCTGGTCTCAGCCCTCGCCCACGCGGGCGCACCTGAGGTCAATCTTGGCCACTTCAACAAGCTCGCCATGAACGGTTATGACGTCATGACCTATTGGCGAGGCGGCAAACCCCTGGAGGGTAAGAAGGAGATCTCGGCGAGCTATAACGGCGCCACCTGGGTCTTCATCTCAGAAGAGAACCGCGCCAGGTTTTTGGAGAATCCGGCGAAGTATGCCCCTCAATATGGCGGCTATTGCGCCTATGCGGCCAGCCGCAACGCGGTGGCGGACGTGGACCCGTTCGCCTGGCG
>JBCDIP010000353.1:0-4414 GCA_038748855.1 Pseudomonadota bacterium | reverse complement strand
CTTCTTGGTCACGTAGAAATAGCCGGTATCAGCCGTGCTGTTGAGGCGGATTTTGGCGGTTGTGGGTTTTGCCATTTTGAAAGCTCCTGTCGCCAAGCGGGTGATAAGACCTGCGGCGGGGTGAATTATGCTGCGGGATATGCGTCAGTTAGCCTGTTCTGTCAAGAAGCAGAGGGGGCAGACTTACAGGATTTCATTATACCAACTGTTACCGCGCTGGTGCTGAAAGGTGACCGGGCCGCCGGGCGCAAGCCCCGTCTTTTGGCCCAGCTGCTCATCGAGCGCTTTCAGCACCTGACGCGTGATCCAGGGCAGCTGAAGATCCTCTGTATCGGCAATGGTCAGCCAATGTACATCCAGCAACTCGTCCGTGGAGCCGGCGGGGGCTTCCAGATTGACCACGTTTTCAGCATCCACCACGAAGAAACGCGTGTCGAACCGGCGGATGCGTCCAGGCGGGGTGATGGCGCGGGCGATATAGCGTACCGGCGCAAGAGCAGGACGCAGGCCCGTTTTTAGGAACTGAGCCCAGTCAGGATGCTTGGACGCGGTCCGGCCCTCTGCTTGCGTCCCGATGATAAGGCCGGTCTCCTCGAAGGTTTCGCGCAATGCGGCCATGGCCAAGGCCCGCGCACGCCCGCTGGACGCGGCGCCACGCATGCGGGCGAGCAGCTTCTCCTCTACCTTCGGATCGAGCTGGCTTGCCGGCTTCACCCGGCTGTCGGCGGCATCCACCCGTCCGCCGGGAAAGACGAACACGCCGGGCATGAACGCATGGTTCTCGCTGCGTTTGCCCATGAGTACCCGCGGGGCCGCACCGTCGCGGCGGACCATGATCAAGGTGGCCGCATCGCGGGGCTTAAGCGCCGGGCCCGCAACTTTGGCGGCAACGCCCTTGCCGGAGTGGGGCCGTTCAACGATCTTCATGGGTTCTCTTTCAAGCGCACGAGACGTGCGCTTTAACTGGCAGGCTCAGCCGCCGCTGTCCAGCGCCTTTTGTGCGGTGGGAGCACCTTCAAAGCCATGCATCCTCAGGGCCCACTGCAATCCGACCACTGCGCCTTTCACTCTGGGCAAGAGGGCCAGGGTCAACAACACAAGGATCGGAGCCCAAACGGCAAACTGCAGCCAGAGGTCAGGCTCATAATAGCGCTCGATCAACATGATGGGCGGGATCAGGATGTGCCCCACCAGAAAGATGGTCAAATAGGCCGGTGCATCATCGGCTCTGTGATGGTGCAGTTCCTCGCCGCAATTGGGGCACGCGTCAGCCACTTTCAGGTAGCTGCTGAAGAGTTTGCCCTTGCCGCATTGCGGGCAGCGCAACAGGAACCCGCGCCACATGGCACGCCACGGGCTTCGGGTGTTCGCTGGCTTTTCTTGTTCGTAGACCTTCATGGGATCAATGTCGTCATCCGCGTGCGAAATGGAAGTTGCCAAACCCGCACAGTGTCATTTTGACGCCAATAAAAGGCCTTTCAGCGGCGGCCGCGGCGCTTGGGCGGCCGGCGCTTAGGCGGCGCGCGGCGTCGGCGTGCAGCAGGCTTGCCCTTCCGCCCCTCGCTCAACATCTCAAAGCGCAGACCGCCCGCCAGAGGGGCGACCTCCATAAGGCGTACATCGGCGGTATCGCCAATGCGGAAGGTCTCGCCGGTCTTTTCGCCAATGAGGGCTTGGGCGGCCTCATCATGAACGAAGTAGTCGCCCAACAGAGTGCTGGCGGGGATAAAGCCATCGGCGCCCGTCTCGCTGAGGCGCACGAAGAGGCCGGCCCGGGTGATGCCGGAGATGCGCCCGCGGAAGCTGCCGCCCACATGCTCTGATAGCCAAGCCGCCATCAGCCGGTCCACCGTCTGGCGCTCTGCGGCCATGGAGCGGCGCTCCGCGTTGGAGATCATCTCTGCGGTTTGCTCCAGCCCGGCAATGTCGTCGTCCGACAAACCGCCTTCGCCCAAGTTCAGGGCGGAGACCAACGCGCGGTGGATCAGCAGATCCGCGTAGCGCCGGATGGGTGAAGTGAAATGGGCATAGCGGCGCAGGTTGAGCCCGAAATGACCTGCGTCCAGCGCCGAATAGACCGCCTGGGCCTGGCTGCGCAGCACCATCTCGTTGACCATATGCTCGGTCTCTTTGCCCTTGACCTGGTCCAGGATGCGGTTGAAGTCCTTCGGCTTCATCACCTGGCCTTTGGCAAGGTTGATGCCGATGGTCTGGAGGAACTCGCGAAGCCCTGTCACCTTCTCCTGCGAGGGCGCCTCATGCAGGCGGTAGACCAGCGGTGAGCGCCTCTGCTCCAGGGTTTCTGCCGCGCACACATTGGCCTGGATCATGAACTCTTCAATGAGCTTATGGGCATCGAAGCGGGCCGGGGTGATGATGCGGTCAATGGAGCCGTCTTCTTTCAGGATCACCTTGCGTTCCGGCAGCTCCAGGTCCAGGGGTTGGCGCCTGGTGCGCGCCGTCTCCAGGGCCCGGTATGCGGCCCAGAGCGGCTTGAGGACCGGTTTCACCAGGGGCGCTGCGTCCTCATCCGCGTTGCCGTCAATCGCCGCTTGGGCCTGCTCGTAGGAGAGCTTGGCATGGGAGCGCATAAGCACGCGGTCAAAGCTGTGCGATGTCTTGGTGCCCGATTTGTCAAAGATCATGGTGACCGCCAGGGCGGGGCGGTCTTCGTTTTCGCGCAGAGAGCACAGATCGTTTGAGATCCGCTCCGGCAACATGGGCACCACCCGGTCCGGGAAATAGGTGGAGTTGCCGCGGTCGCGGGCCTCTCTGTCTAGCTCTGATCCGGGGCGCACGTACCAAGAGACATCGGCAATGGCAACCATGACGCGGAAGCCGCCTTTGTTGTTCTCGTCGCTATCGGGTTCTGCCCACACCGCATCATCATGGTCGCGGGCGTCCGGCGGATCGATGGTGATGAGGGAGACCTGCCGCACATCCGTGCGGCCCTTTGCGGTTACCGGCTTTAGAGCGGCGACTTCCGCCTCAATCTTCTCAGAGAAGCTGTCGCGGATGCCTTGCTCGTGCAGGGCAATCAGAGAGATGTTGCGTTGATCATCGATCTGGCCCAGGCGCTCGCGCACCCTGGCCCCGCGCAAGCCCCGTCCTCTGTCTCGGGTGAGCTCGGCGGCCACAAGCTCGCCATGCTCGGCGCCATGGTCATCGCCTGGGGCCACGGCCAGATTGGAGCGGGCCTTGCGGTCCACTGGGGCGATCTGCATCTCATCGCCCTGCTTCTGAAACACCCCAATGATCCGCCGCGCGCCGCCTTCCAGCCGGCGGATGACGGTGGCTTCATAGGGGTAGTCGGGATCGTTGGTCTTGGCCACGCGAATCAGGACCCGGTCGCCAGGGCCCGGCGGCTGCATAGCCGGATCGTGGCCTTTGGCCTTGCGCATCTTGATGAGAATGCGCGGCGGATCGGCCGGGCTGTCGGAGGACCAGTTGGCGGGTTGGCCGATCACTTCGCCATCCGCATCGATTTCCACGATTTCCGCCACGATCACCGGCGGCAAATGGGTGGGGTCCTGCAGGCGGCGCGAGCGCTTTTCCAGCAGGCCGCGCTCGGTCATATCCTTCAAGAGCCGCTTGAGCGGAATGCGCTGGGCGCCCTTAATGCCAAAATGGCGTGAGATCTCGCGCTTGCCCACTTTGCCCGTGGCGGACTGGACGAACTGCAGGATCTGCTCTTCGCTCGGAATGGCGGGGGCAGCTTCGGCGCGGCGTGCTTTCTTCGTCGACTTGGCCAAGCCTTAAGCGGTTTCTGCCGCTTCAGCTGCGTCTTTGGTTTTCTTCTTTGCGGCCGTTTTCTTCTTCGCCGGAGCCTTCTTGCCTTTGGCGGCTTTGGCAGCGATCAGCTCAACCGCCTGCTCCATCGTCACCTCTTCAGGCTCCGTGCCCTTGGGCAGGGTGGCGTTGGTGCGCTTGTGCTTCACATACGGCCCATAGCGCCCGTTCATCACGTTCACTGGACCGCCTTCGGTGGGGTGCTCGCCCAGTTCCTTGATGGTGCCCGACTTACCGCCACTCTTGGCCGCTTTCTCGGCAATCAACGTGACCGCCCGGTTGAGGCCGATGGTGAAGAGATCTTCAAAGCTCTCAATGTTGGCATACGTGCCATCGTGCAGAACGAAGGGCCCATAGCGGCCGAGACCTGCGGTAATGTCCTTGCCCGATTCTGGATGCTGGCCCACCAGCCGGGGCAGGGAGAGGAGCTTCAGCGCCAGCTCAAAGTCCACATCATCGGTGGGAATGCGGCGTGGGATGCTGGCCCGCTTCGGCTTGGCGCCTTCCTCCAGCGTTCCCCCCAGTTCAATGAAGGGGCCGAAGCGGCCCTGCTTGAGCAGAACCGGGAAACCGGTTTCAGGATCAATGCCGAGCTCAATGCCCGTGGTGCTCATGGCCGCCTTCT
>JBCDIP010000352.1:0-4417 GCA_038748855.1 Pseudomonadota bacterium | reverse complement strand
GTGGTTCGACCGCTTTGGCGGTTTGCAATGATTTGCATGGCAAAGATGCCCTTGGTATTCTTCGTTTGCCTCTCAGCCGGAGCGATATGGGGCGGCAGGCAATACCTTAGTAAGCCCGTCCCCCTTTTGCGCCGCAGAAGCAACCTTTCGAAGGAACGCGATATGGCGACGATCGTCGTCGACGCCCGCGAACACATCGTGCAGGAAGCTCAAACTGGGGCTCCACCTTGGTGTGGATCTCGCTGAACGCCAGGCGGATCTTCGCCTTAAGCTCTGGAGCCAGCTTCTTGTTCATGGCCAGCGGCGGGTTGGGAATGCCTTCCGACTTGGCCAGAACCTTGAACTTGGTGGGATCGATAATGCCCTTCTTCACCGCCTTCTCCCAGGCATTGAACGAGGCGGCCGCAGCATTCACCCGGCCTTCCTTCAGAGCGGCAATGGAGTTTGTGTGGCTGCCGGCGATAACAATCTTCGACAGATCCTTGGCTGGATCAATGCCAGCGGCCAGCACCATGGCGAAGGGGAAGTTGAAGGACGAGGTGGAGTTCGGGTCGCCCACGGCAAGGCTCCTGCCGTTCAGCTCGTCAAGGTCAGCTATGCCGGAATCCTTTGCCGTGTAGATGCCGGAGAAGTAGACGCTTTCGCCTTTCTTCACATCAACGGCCAGAAGCTCCGCGTCGCAGATCTCGCGCGCCTGGCCATAGGTCACCGCGCCGTACCAGCCAATGTCGGCCTGGTCGTTGCACAGGCCCTGCACGGCCGCAGCGTATGAATCGCCCAGCTTTAGATCAAAGTGGATGCCATATTCCTTAGTGATGGCATTGAACACCGGACGGTAGTCGCTAAGCGTGTCCCTGGATCCGATTTCAGCCGGGACCATGATCACACGCACCGGATTTCCCGCTGACCCATCCGGCAGGCCTTGTGCATGGGCCAGCGATAGCATCAGCACGAACGCAGCAGCCGCTGCAAACAGCTTGAGAAGCTTCATCTCACTCGTCTCCTGATTTTCCTGAAAGTTCAGCCGTACGCAACGCTGGCTCTCTCCAACGCATCGAGCGTAAGCGGCCAGCATGACGTTGGGTTACCAATTGCGTGACGAACCCGCGACAGTTCCATGACGGTTCGTCACGCCGCATGGCGTGAGCGCGCGCCGATCGATAAACTCGGGGTTGCCCTCTGCTCCAAGAGCCTGGGCGCAAGGCGGCTGCGACCATGAACCAAAGCGATCACCTTCGGGCGAGCATCGTGGCAGGCGCCACGAGGGCATAGCGCCCGATGCCTCAACAGAGACGATCATCCAGTTCCTGGTGGACTATGTGCGGTCCCTGCAGACCGAGTGAGCCACGGCGCCTAACTCAACGCAATCTCAACCCGGCTGCCCGCCACTTCATAAGAGAGGCGGTCCCCGGCCTTGGGAAACCGGGTCCGAACGGCAGAGCCGGTGATGATGTGCTCGCCCTTGCGCAGGGTCTCGCCGCGGCCTGAGAAATGGTTCAGCACCCAGGCGAAGGAGCCCAGCGGATCGGCTGCGCCAGTGTTGGCGCCCTCCGGCTCCACGCCCTCCTGATGCACCACCGAGGCGATGTCGCCCAGATCCAGCGCGCGCCAGTCGGCGATCTCCTCGCCCAACACCACACCGCCGCACCAGGCATTGTCGGCCACCAGGGTGAGCACATCCAGATCTGAATAGTCGGCGTCTTTGTCCTCAATCAGCTCAAAGGCCGGACGCGCCGAGGCGATGAGCGGGCGGGCACTCTCTGCCGTAAACGGGCCCGCGCCCGGCCCCACATCTTCGGCAAGTTCCAAGGAAATCTCAAACTCAAGTCCCAGCCGGCGGAAGTCGGCAAGGGCGATATGGGCCGGCGAAGTGTGCACATCGTTCGCAAAGAAAGCACCGGCGACCGGCTGGTCAATGCCCACCATCTGCTGCATGGCTTTGGAGGAGAGCGCGATCTTGCGCCCCGCGACCTCGCCGCGGCGGGCGGTGAACCTCTCTTGCAGGACGCTTTGGGCGGCGTAGGCGTCTTCAAGGCTCTGAGGCGCCAGTGATCCTTGCAGCGCCGCATAGGGCGCCCGCGGCGCCCACCAGTCGGCTTCCAGTTTTTCGGCTATGGCGGTTGGTTGGTCCATGGGTGGAGAGTAGCGCAGGACGCGCGTTTTGTCTCCGCGTTCCTGCGAAAGCAGGAACCTTCTCAGCCAAAGGAACGCTGTGAGCTATGGGTCCCCTCCTTCGCAGGGATGACGAAATGGGACGGGGAGGACGATACGTCAAAGGTTCCGCGTCCTTGCGAACGCGAGGACCTTCTCAGCCAAGGGAAAGGGAAGAGCTATGGGCCCTCGCGTTCGCAAGGGCGCAAGAGCGGCGCTCCGCGCGCTCCGGAACAAACCAGAGCGCGCGGAGATATCGTCAAAGAGACCTAGCTCCCGGTGCCTTCGTTCTTCGTGAACGGCAGCCGGCGCCAGCGGGTGCCGGTGGCCGCGAAGATGGCGTTGGAGACTGCCGGGGCAACCGGCGGGGTGCCCGGCTCACCCACGCCCGTGGGCGCTTCGGTGGAGGGCACGATATAGGTCTCCACATTGGGCATGTCGCTGAGGCGCATGGGCTCATAGGTGTCGAAGTTGGCCTGATCCACCTCGCCATCGGTGAGGGTGATCTCGTTGCGCATGGCATGGCCGAGGCCATAACCAAGGCCGCCTTCCATCTGGGCGGCGATGTTGTCCGGGTTCACGGCAACCCCGCAATCCACCGCACACACCACTTTCTCCACCTTGTAGTCCCCATCCTCGCTGGTGGAGATCTCAGCGATCTCCGCCACGTATGATGAGAAGCTCTCATGCACGGCCACGCCGCGGAAACGGCCTTCGGGAGCATCCTTGCTCCACCCGGCCTTTTCAGCAGCCAGCTTCAGAGCGCCCATGTGGCGAGGCTTCTTCTTCAGGAGGCCCATCCGGAATTCCACCGGATCCTTGCCGGCCGCCTTGGCCAGATCGTCGATCATGGTTTCCACCACAAAGGCTGTGTGGGTATGACCCACAGCACGCCACCACAAGACGGGCACACCCACTTTCACTGAATGCAACTCGCCGTGCATGTTGGGGATGTCATAGGCGATGTTGGTCACGCCTTCGACGGACGAGTGATCGATACCGTCTTTGACGAACGCCGCCTCAAACGGAGTGCCGGTCAGGATCGACTGACCCACGATCCGGTGATGCCAGGCAATCACATTGCCGTCCGCATCCAGCCCCGCTTTCACCCGGTGCACATACATGGGCCGGTAGTACCCGCCCTTAATGTCATCCTCGCGGGACCACATGATCTTCAAAGGCTGCTTCTTGCCCCAGGCTTTGGCCAGCTGCGCGGCCTCGCCCACAATGTGGCTGTCATAGATCGCCCGGCGGCCGAACGAACCACCGGCCCAAACCGTGTGGATGTTCACATTGGGAAGCTCGATGCCCAAAGTCTTGGAGGTCACATACTGGTCCACGGTCTGCAATTGCGAGCCGGTCCAGATATCAGCCGTCTTGCCATCAAACTCGATCACCACATCATGGGGCTCCATGGGCGCGTGGGCGAGGAACGGGAACTCAAAGTCGCCCTCAACCACCTTGTCCGCCTTGGCGAGAGCTGCCTCCGCATCGCCGGTAGAGCGGAACACTTTGCCCGGCTTGCCGGCCAGCTTGCGGTATTCGTCAAACAGCTGATCGGACGAGCGGGTCTCCGCCTTGGAGAAATCCCACTCTACGCTTAGAGCCTCGCGGCCCTTCAGCGCCGGCCAGGTGGACTTGGCCACCACGGCAATGCCGGCCGGGATCTGGATCACGTCGACAACCCCGTTCACCTTCTTGGCCTCAGTGGCATCAAACGACTTCACCGTGCCGCCAAACTTGGGCGAGCGGGCAATGGTGGCCACCAGCATGTTCTCGCGCTTCACATCCAAAGCGAAGATCGGAGCACCTTCCGTCTTGCCCTTCACATCGAGCCGCGGGAAGGACTTGCCGATATAGGCAAACTGGTCGGGCGATTTCAGCGCAGGCTTCTCCGGAACAGGCAGGGCAGAGGCTGCCGCGGCAAACTCCCCAAACGTGCCCGACTTGCCGGAGCTGTGGCTAAGCTTGCCCTCAGAGACGGCGATCTCACCGGCCGGAACACTCCAGACCTTGGCCGCCGCAGCAACCAGCATTTCCTTCGCCGCAGCACCCGCAGTGCGGTACTGCATATAGGAGTTGGCGATCGCGCTGGACCCGCCGGTGCCCTGATAAGGGCCCCATTTCAGGTTGTTGTAGAGCTTGGCATTGGCAGGTGCGAACTCAACGTGCATCTGATCCCAGGAGGCATCGAGTTCTTCAGCCACCAGCGTGGCGAGGCCTGTGGCAGCGCCCTGGCCTTTGTCCAAGTGCTTGGAGAGTACGG
>JBCDIP010000351.1:0-4427 GCA_038748855.1 Pseudomonadota bacterium | reverse complement strand
TTGATAAATTAATAGATGAATCAACCGGACAGTATACTGATGTAATAATTCAGTTTAAATCTGAACAAGACGAAACTTTGTCCAAACTATTGGAAGCTGCGGTAGAAACCGAGCGCAACAGGGCAATGATTGTTGACCCCAGCTACATTCTCCCGCCCGAGGCGAGAGCCTTCGACGGCAAGAAATCTTCGCGTCGCAAGCTTCGCAGTCAACAAGCAAGCTTAACGGCAAATATTGCCCTTGAAGCCAGCATTGCAGGCCTTATTGCGGCGACTGCCGTGCCCAGCATAGTTGCGCCGAAAATCGCCGACTTTCTCCGTTCTTCAAATGTGGAATCCGCCGTTTCGGCCATCAAAAGCCGCCTGAAGGGTAAGGCCAGAATGGCCGATCCAACCCCGCTTCCAAATATTGGCGGCGCCCGCGTTATGGTCAATCGCGGCGATCTTAAGAAGATCGTCGTGGAGGGGCAGGACACAATCGAGGGCGTTTACGAGAATGCGCAGATTAAGGCACCTCGGGTCATCGAAACCTCCGCAACCAGCCAAAGCGCAACAGTCGGCGCATATTCCGGCACCACTTGGGGCTTGGAACAAGCAAAGGCGCTTTCCGCCTGGAGTGCGTTCGACACAAAAGGCAGAATGAGCAATGGCGACAGGGTCCGCGTCGCTGTGTTGGATACAGGCGTAGACCCAACCCATCCTGACATTTCACCGCGGCTTGTCGACTTTGCAGAGTTCGATCAAGCCGGTCAGATGGCCTCTCAGGGCGTGAACAACGCACGCGATTCAGGGCGCCATGGCACTCATGTGGCGGGAACCGTTGTGGGCGGCAATGCGAGCGGAGGTTGGGTTGGGATGGCTCCAGACGCCGAGCTGATCGCCGGCCTGGTTCTAGACGGGGACAATGGCGGCACGCTTGCACAGGTCATCGGGGGCATTGACTGGGCGGTTGGCCAAGGATCCCATGTGGTCAACCTTTCACTCGGCGGCCTCACGTTCTCACAGTCGGTGGGCACGCCTTATCAACGGGCAATCGTGAATGCCCTGGTGCGCGGCACGCTGGTGGTCGCAGCCATTGGCAATGACGGGCATCAAACCAGTGGCGCACCGGGTAACGACTATTTCTCCCTCGCTGTCGGCGCGCATGATGTGACCGGCCGCTGCGCCGGCTTTAGCGCCGGGCGGACCCTTGAGCTGAATCAGTCCAACTTTATTGACGAGAGATTTTTGCCCCTCGTTTACACAAAGCCCGACCTCTCCGCACCAGGCGTTGCGGTAAAGTCCAGTGTGCCCGGCGCAAAATGGGCACATTTGAACGGCACCTCCATGGCAACGCCGCATGTGAGTGGCGCTGCTGCATTGCTGTTTGCCGCCACTGACTTGTCCAACCATTCTATTTCCGAACGGGCGTTTGTGGCGCGCGACCTGATGCTTGGCGGCGTGAGCGACGCCGGTGAGGCCGGGCAAGACCAACGCTTTGGCTTCGGCGCCCTGAACGTGCTAAAATCCATTGATGAGGCTCGCGAGCGTGGCTTTTAGGTGGCTGGTGCCGGTTGGTTTGACGCTGGCTTTGTCTTGTCTCTTGGTAACGGGTAGCACTGCGAGCGATATGAACATTGAGAAGACCGATGAGGAAGAGTTCAAGGGTCGACAGGCCGCCTTGAACAAAGTCCCCGCATCGGTCTTGAACCATTTGAGATCACATCCCGACCGGCGGTTGATGGTGGTCGTTGTATTGGATGTGCCTCAGCCCGTCATCTCGTTCTCACCGGAGCCGCAATCCGACAGGCTCATGCCAAAGGTTGGTTTGCCCGACACGCAGACCTACGCGGAGGTGAAGGAAAAGCTGACCAAAGCCCTGACGGAGTTGGGGGTTGAGCCCATTAACTGGCTGGACAATTCCCAATCCTTCGTGGCCAAGCTGTCCGCATCCGAACTCGACGCGATAAGCGAAAACCCGCTCATTGCCGAGATCGTACCAAACGAAAACCTTGTGAAGTAAAAAGGCTTTCGCACGACAGGCTAGTAATAGCAGGACGGCTTGGTGCGTTTCGCGCGTGCTTTTAGACGTTCAAAATGCCTGTCAGTTGCATTGGCCTTGTTCCGCGCTGCGGCCACGAACAAGGCACGCACCTTTTCTGGATCCTCGCCCAGACGCAGCAATGTGGTGAAGAGCAATCGGCCATAGCCGGCGTGCTGTGGCAGGCGGCCTGCCTCGCTCATACGGCGCAAGGGCTCAAGCGCGCTCTGTGCCGTGTGACCTGCCCGGCAAAGGCCCAGCAGCCCGCCCAGATAGGGATGCTGAAACTGGTTCTTGCGATAGAAGTGCTCGCCGCCCTCCAGCCCCACTTCCATGAGGGCAAGCAACGTGGGGACGGCTGTGTCGCCATAAGCTGCAAGCCGCTGCAGCGCAGTGTAGCCCTGAACTTGCATTCTGGGGCTGTGCGCCAGGGCGAGCATGTCGTCGCGGCGGTCCTGAAGTGTGCTGTCCGGCAACCGGTTAACGGCCAGAACCAGATGGCGCAACTCTTCGTCCCGCTCGGTCCCAGGCTGGCGCCCCCGTTCGATCAAGCGGTCAATGAGCAAGTCCGCAAACTGCTCCAGATCATCCGGGCCCGTTTCGCGCGCGGCATAGGCAACCAATTGGTGCAGCTTAGGCGGCACCGGGTATTCAGTGCTGGCCAGCATGCGCGCGGCGAGGTCGAAATCCTGCCGCTGAATGCGCGTGCTTCCGCGCCACTCCAGCCGATTGAAATACTGTACAAACAAGGCGCGCTCAGCAGCGCTGGGCGATGTGCCTTCATCCAGGCGCCGGCGCAGTTTGACCAGGGTCTTCTGCTTGGTGTCTTCGCCCTCAAGTTTAAGCTTGAGGCCGAGAGGGCCGGTCAGAAACTCAGCCCATTCTGACGGGTTGTGATAGCTGCTCTCCACGTTGATCTTGGCGTTGCGGCGCCACCAGCCCGAATGAAGGCTCGGGCCGTTCGACATGCTGGCGCCCGGCAACAGCAGCCAGGCAAAGGGGCGATAGCGAACCTCTGTTGCGCGGTAGGTTTCCTTATAACCCTCACCCGCGGTCCTCACGTGCACGCTGGTGCGCTCGGCAGAGACCGTGTCGTTGAAGAAGCCATAGCCGGCGCGGGTGTTCCAGCGAACGCCAGGGGTGATGAGGCCTCGGCTGATCACCACATCCGCCTCACCGAGCTTTGCCGGCGCGGACACCAGGCACACGCCTTCGGCAGCTCTGAGCTTCATGGTTTCCAGAGCATCGGCCGTGCGCGTTTTATCGCCTTTCCTGCTGTGGGGAAACTCTAGCTTCGGCTCACCAGTTTTGGCCTGCAAGGGCGGGCACACATCGCGGTTCTCCAAACGGAAAGCGGTCACATCCTGGTCTGCAACAATGTCACCTGACGGGTTCTTCATATGGGCCACGAGAAAGCGCTTGGCCGTCCCGCTTAAGAGGGCGTGCAGACAGAACCCATCACAGCGGTTGCCGTCCCTGCGGAACCTGAACCGCTCGCGGTTTGCCAGGACGTCCGCTCTTAAAGGCAGCTGAAGAGTGTCTCGGTCTCCTGCGGCGAGCGAAGCGGCTTTGGACTGGATCGGGATGTTCAGCAAGTAGGGCGGAATGGCGAGCAGCACCCCGGCAAAGATCAGGGAAACCGCGCCCCCCACCATGCCCTTCAGAGGCAAAAATCGATAGATGATGTAGGCAAGCAAGGCCACCGTGAAAAAAGCAGGCGTGAACCAATAGGCGAACGCCAGAGGGATCCCGATGATGGTGATCGCCGGAAGGATGCCCAATTCAGGGACAGCCAATGAGATGAGGCTGACCACCCCCATCACAATCAGGAAGATCTCAATTCGGCCCATGTATTTCGCTCCGCCGCCGTCTCAAATGCCAAAAAAGGTAACCGTTGATCCTTGAGGTGCGGTAAACATCCACGATAGAAGCCACGTATTAAGCTTTCGCTGGCAGAGGACTGGAGGCACCAAATGGATATCAACATTATGGTAGGGATCGCCGGATCTCTATTTCTACTGCTCTACATCTGGTGGGTGGTGAAAATGCAGGGCGATGAAGTGCCGGCTGGTCCGCCTGCGCCCTCAAAGCGCGACGTTGCCAAGCCTTTGCCGCCTGACGCCAGTGGCACCAACGTGCATCCCTTGCGCGCAAGCCCTGCACCCGCCGGGGCCGCACCGGCGGTGCGAGCGAAAACGAAGCCTGCTGCTGCCCCCAAGCCTCAGAAAGCCCGTCGGTCAACGGCAAAGAGTAAAACAACAACAGCTGCCAAGCCGAAAAGGGCCACGCGCACAACCCGCAGCAAGGATGAGTTGCAGCGCATCAACGGCATTGGACCCAAGATCGAAGGCCAGCTGAAGGCCATGAAGATCACCACCTACGCCCAGATCGCCGCTTTCAAGAAGGCC
>JBCDIP010000350.1:0-4432 GCA_038748855.1 Pseudomonadota bacterium | reverse complement strand
CGCACCCGGGCCACCACCTCTTTGGAATAGAAGTTCTGAACCGTGGTAATCAGATGCGCATTTGAGCGTGCTGATTCCAGAAGGATTTTGAGCCTAACTTCCGCTGTATGGGTTTGCACCAAATAGTAGATTGTGCCGCTCGATAGGAGAAGAAAGGCGACGAGCACCCAGAAGATCTTGTTGAATCCAATATTCTTCATGCGGAAAGCGAAATCTGAAATCGGTGCGCGAAGCATCGCGGCACGCACTGAATCGTTCAACCAAATTGTGGCTTCAAGAATGAAGCGACGCGCACCGCGCAGCTGTAAGGCTTCCAGCTTGTGTCAAACTGCCTCGACGTGGAACCCATCAATCGGTTGGCATTGGGCCATCTAGGGGATGTTGCGGAACTGGTGGGTATGAACCAGATCGGATCGCGCCCTGCTTCAGGATAAAACTTGAGTGTGAGAGAAGATCCATAATGAAAGCCTCCGTTAGAGTTCGTTTGCTTTCGAATTTCAAGATCGATACCAATTGCGATCGGAACTGCAATATTTATAACTTTCAATATGTTATCAGGAAATCACGTCGCCTTCGACACCGTAGTTTTTCGAAATAGCAACTTGTGATTTCGATTCTAGGAAAGACGCCCACAAAACGAATCTCATTCTAAGAAGATTAGGTCGGCACCTAGATCGCAACGGCGTGCCGTGCCGTGTTTTTCGGCAGATAGGCATCAAACACCGATGCAACAATACGCACCAACGGCGCCCCTGCATCCGTCATGCAGACATCATTATCTTCAAACAAGATCACCCCATCTGCCTGCAGGTCTTCCAGGTCCTCGCTCAACGCAGAGAATGCACCGGGCGGCACGCCGAAACGATCGGCTGCGTGGGCCAGATCGACCCGGCCGAAACACATCAACTGCTCAATAATGTGCCCATTTAAGCGGTCTTCCCGTGTCAATCCGACACCCCGTGCGATCGGCAAGCTGCCGGCCTTAACGGCGCGCGACCATGCGCCGGTCTCCGTGGTGTTCTGAACATAACCGGACGGCGTGCGGCCGATAGACGTTGCTCCCACGCCCAACAGAGCGTCAGCCTTGTCTGTTGTGTAACCTTGGAAGTTGCGGCGCAGCGTGCCTTCAGTGAAGGCACGTGTGAGAGGATCGCTGGGCAGGGCAAAATGGTCAAGACCGATGGCCGTGTAGCCTGCCTCAAGCAATGCAGCAGAAGCGGCCTGCGCTTGCTCAAGACGTTCCGACGCGCCGGGCAGTGCCGCTTCGTCTATAAGGCGCTGCTTCTTTGCCATCCACGGCACATGGGCGTATCCGAACAGGGCTATGCGGTCAGGCCGCATATCCGCGCAGAGCGATATGGTGTTCAAAAGCGTTTCGGTGGTCTGATGGGGTAAGCCATAAATGAGATCGAAATTGATCCCGCCAACGCCAGCCTCACGCAGGCCCTGAACAGAGGCGCGAACCATTTCTGGGGGCTGGACGCGGTTTATGGCAGCTTGCACTTTTGGGTCAAACTCCTGAACGCCAAAACTGGCGCGCGTGAAGCCCAATTGTCCGATCCGGGCGATCATCTCATGGGTCAGGGTTCTGGGGTCGCTCTCAATGGCAAGCTCTGCGTCGCCTGTGATCTCAAAGTGCGCGGACACCGCATCCATCGCGCGCTCCAGCTGGTTGGGAGAAAGCGCCGTCGGCGTGCCGCCGCCCCAGTGGAGATGCGAGATCTGCATACGCGCCGGCAGGTGACGGGCCAGTAGATCGATCTCTTCGAGCAGCGTGTCCAGATACTGCGCAATCGGCTCCTGGCGCGTTGCAAGTTTCATGTTGCAGCCGCAATACCAGCAGAGCTGACGGCAGAAGGGCACATGCAGGTAGAGCGAGACAGGTTTGGCGGCATTCAGATCACCAAGCCACCGCGCATACTCAACACCGTCCACTGCATCGCTGAAGTGCGGAGCCGTCGGATAACTCGTGTAGCGCGGCACAGCTCGCGTAGCATATCTGCTGAGGTTTTGCGCGGTCATGACCTATCTCCTCCGACACTCGGCCAACTCAGCCTCGAACCGGTCCATGGGCGTGGTCGGCACATTCCAGCATTTTCAGCCAATTGTTTTTGATCGAGATCAAGAACTGCCGCACCACGAGCGCTCAGGTCACTCCAGCGCGTAAGGCACGCGCAAGCTTAAGCCGTTAACCCTTTGGCAAGCATGATTTCGCTGCGGTTTTGGGCGCATACGGGTGGCCAGAGCCTCGGATGGCCACCACTGTTATCCATTTGAGACAAATGAACAAAACAGTCCCGAAACCCCGAGCGAGCAGAACCGAGCTGCGCAAGACCCTCAAACGCATTCAAGCGCTGTTCAAGCAGAACCGGCTGCAAGACGCCAAGCCGTTTTGCGATACGCTGTACGCCCAAGACGTGCGCACCGCGGAATTCCTCCATCTCTATGGCCTTTCGCTGCGCGCCTGCGGCGACTTCAACGCCGCGCTCATCAAGCTTTACGAAGCCCATGAAGCCAGCCCTCATGATGCCAAGGTTTTGAATTCGCTTGGTCTGATCTTTCTCAATCTCAACGACGTCGAAGCGGCCATCACCATGTTCAAGCGGGCCACTTCGGAAGACCAGAAATATCTAAATGCCTGGGAAAACCTCGGCCTGGCCTTGAGAAGCGTAGACCGCTTCCAGTCCGCTGAGCTGGCCTTCACGTGTGCTCACTTCCTCGACCAATCGAGGCTGGACCCCATCTTCAACCTGGCGCTGCTGCAAGTCGATGCCCGGAAGTATGCAAAGGCCGCCGAGATGATGGATGAGCTCCTGGCCAACCATAAGGACGTCACACCCAGCGTGGAGCTGAGACGCCTCCAGGTAGCCATCAAACTGGAAGACCTCGCCTATGTAGAGCAGCATAAGGATGAGATCGACAGGACCGCCCTGAACCAGGAGGAGCTGGCCGATCTCGACCGGGTGGTTGCGCAGTATCACGAGGTGTTCGACCAATATGATGAAGCAATCGCCATTCTGGAAGCCGCCGCAGCACGCAAGGACAAGCGCCACTCGGACCTGATCTCCCATCTTGGCTATGTTTACGGCGTGGCTGGACAGATCGATGAAGGGATCGAAACGCTGAAAGGCCTGCTTGAGACAAAGCCAGACCACAACGCATCACGCTACAATCTTTCTCTTCTTCAGTTCAGAAAAGGAGAGATCGAAGACGGTTTCAAAAACTACGAGACCCGCTGGCAGTTCCGGGCCTTTCCCTCCAAACGCCGGCACTTCGATGCTCCGCTTTGGCGAGGGGAACCTCTGGAGGGCAAGAACATTCTGGTGTGGCGCGAGCAAGGGATCGGTGATGAAGTTCGCTTCGCCTCCCTGCTCCCTGAGCTTTATGACACTGGATGCCAAATCACCTTTGAATGCTCGCCTAAACTCATGCCTCTCTGGCAGAACGCATTTCCCTGGGCCACCATCAGACCCGAAGGCGACGAGCTGTGCACACAGCATCCAGATTATGCCCAGTTCGACTTCCAGATTCCTATCGGCTCACTCGGCGGTGTGTTCCGCACCTCCCTGGAGCAGTTTGAAGCGCACCAAAGACCTTGGATTGCACGCAACCACAACGCAGAAACCCAGATCCGCAGCCAGCTCGCAGTTAAGCCGGATGAATTGCTGATCGGCGTATGCTGGCGGTCCATGAACCAGATCGCTTCACGCGACAAGGTGTTCTTAAACTGTGAGCAGCTGGAGGCCTTCAAAGCCATCCCCAACGCCCGCTGGCTGAATGTGCAATATGCGAGCACGCCGGAAGAGATCTCCACCATTCGCGAGAAGGGGCTGGATCTGCATCACTATACTGATCTCAACCAGACGGATGACCTGGTCGGTGCCTGCACGCTTCTGGGGGCCTGCGATCTGGTGATCTCTGTTGGTGGCTCGGTGGGCGACCTGGCCGGCGGCGTAGGCACCCCGATGATCTACATGACCCGGGAAATGTCGGAGGCCTTTCTGGGCACCGATCACGTGCCTTGGTTCACCAACTGCAAATCCTATCCTATACCAGCGTATAAGTCCGACGAGACCATTCAGCGTATCGTCGCCGATTGGCCGGCGCTCGCCGAGTGGGCTGAAGGCCTGAAGCCAGAAGACCGCAAGCGCGCCGCATCGCCGTCCAGCACATCCGTGCCCTTGGATCTCACCTACCCACTCCGTCAGAAGGCGGCCTGATGCAGATCGCCCAACGCGCCATCGGACCTGCCCATCCGCCCTTAGTGATTGCGGAAATCGGCATTAATCATGGCGGTGACCTTGAAGTGGCCAAAAACATGGTGCGCTTGGCAGCGGCATCCGGCGCGGAGTGCATCAAGCATCAGACCCATTTCATCGAAGACGAAATGACCGATGAGGCCAAATCGATCTTCCCACCCAACGCCGACATG
>JBCDIP010000349.1:0-4435 GCA_038748855.1 Pseudomonadota bacterium | reverse complement strand
TCTTAGCCGTGGCCTTTTTGGTTGAGCTCTTCTTTTCGGCTGACTTTTTGGTGGAGCTTTTTTTCGCAGTTGTTTTTTTCTTGGTGTCTTTCTTTTTGTCGGCGGTCTTGCTGTCGCTGGATTTCTTGGCCGTTTTCTTCTTGGTTGAAGACTTTTTCGCGCTCTTGGAGGAGCCGTTGCCGCCCTTATTGCGACAGTAGGATTTCACCTTTGCGCCATCAGAACGGGTGTATCCGGCCACGTGAACGCAAGCGCTGTCGCGGTCGCAGGCCGATTTTGTCTTCCCCTTACACTGGGCCGCTGAGGCCGCACCGCTCTGGGCGACCGCAAAGATCATCACAGCAACAAGGAGACCGAGAAACTTGGTGACATGGTGTGTCATATTCCGTCCTAACGTTCAGGTTGGATCAAACTGATCTTGAGTCTTAACAGGATTCGCCGGTAAACGACCATCAGGCGGCCATTTTATCCATCTTCTTCGCCAGCTCTATATCCAAATTTGATAGTCCTCCCACGTCGTGGGTGGCCAGTGTCACCTCGACGGTCTTGTACACATTGAACCACTCGGGATGATGGTCCATCTTTTCCGCCGCCATGGCCACCCGGCTCATCCAGCCGAACGCTTGGCTGAAGTTCTTGAAGGTAAACGTCTTGGTCATGGCATCCCGGCCGTCCACAAGGCTCCAGCCGTCCAATTCCGCCAGGGCGCTCTCGCGCTCTGCGTCCGTCAATTTTTGTGCACTCATGTTTTTGCTCCGCATCGCCAGTGTGGCATAAGACTGGCCTGAATCTGCGCCCTTGCCAACTGGAATTCGCCCCATGCACATCCTGTTCGTCTGCCTTGGAAACATTTGCCGCTCGCCCATGGCCGAAGGCTTGTTCCGCAATGTGGCCCAAGCCAGGGGGCTGAGCGTGGTGGTGGATTCGGCAGGCTGCGGGGCCTGGCATGAAGGCGAAGCGCCCGATGCCCGCGGACAGTCCACTTTGCGCGACCGCGGGATCGACATTTCAGGTCAACAGGCCCGGCAAGTGGAGGACGCTGACTTTGAGACGTTCGACCTGGTGCTGGCCATGGACAACCGAAACCACGACCACCTTACGCGCCTTGCGGGCCCGGAGCGCGCGGGCAAGGTGAAGCTCTTCTTAGAGTTTGCGCCTGAGGCCGGCGCAACCGAAGTGCCCGATCCCTATTATGGCGGGCCGGATGGGTTTGAGCATGTGTTCACTCTGCTGCATCAGGCGAGCGAAGGTCTGGCCGATCACATTCAACGCAGCCGGTAACTGTGCTCTTCCACGTAAGGTCCACCGCCGCGGGACGGGCGCGATGAATACAGTCCAATGGATTCTACTTCAAAGGGCCGGCTCTTAAAGGTGGCGTTGCGCGCCACGAAATGTTCCGTCTCCATCACGGAGACCCGGCCCTTAAGCCTCGCCAGAGTGACATGCGGGGTATATTTGCGCTGCTCTGGCGCCAGACCCAGTTGCTGACACACCCGTTCCTGGCGCGCCTGCAGCTGCTCCAGATCTTGCGGCGCCTTTACGCCCGCCCAGATGGCCCTTGGCTTTGCGCCGCCGAAATAGCCCGCCCCGGACAGTTCCAGTTCGAACCGTGAGGGGGTCACCGCCTCCAAGGCCTCCACCAGCTCGTTGGCAGCACCGTTTTCAATATCGCCGATAAAACGCAGGGTGAGGTGGTAGTTTTCCCGGTCAATCCAGCGAGCACCGTGCACGCCGCCGGCCAAGAACGATAGGCCAAGCGCGACATCCTCAGGCAATGCGATGGCGGTGAACAGGCGTGGCATGGCAGGAACTCACGTATTGGCAGCTTGGACTTACTTGCTCTTGCGCTTCACTATAAGCCATTCGACGTGAGGAAGTATGTTCCGCACAATCACGTCGACCCCCTTGCGATTGGGGTGAATGCCATCAGGCAGATTGAGATTGGGCTGGGCGGCAACGCCTTCCAGAAAGAACGGGTAAAGCGCCACATTGTGTTTATCGGCCAGCTCCTTGTAGAGCGGATTGAACTCTTCCGCATAGGCCGGGCCCATGTTGGGCGGCGCGATCATGCCGGTGAGCAATGTTTCCGCACCGCGGCCCTTGATCCGCTCCAGCATCTTATCCAGCGCTTCTCTGGTTTTGGCCGGGTCGACGCCGCGCAGGGCATCATTGGCCCCCAGCTCCACAATCACAATGTCGGCGCTGTCTGGAACCGCCCAGTCAAAGCGCGACAGGGCGCCGGTTGAGGTATCGCCGGAGACACCGGCATTCAGCACCGACACATCATGGCCCCGGGCCTTCAATTCCGCTTCCAGGCGCACCGGAAAGGCATCCTGAGGAGCTAGCTGGTAGCCGGCCGTGAGGCTGTCGCCCAGCGCCACGATTTCAATCTTCTCCGCGTGCGCCCCGTGGGAACTCAATCCCGCGCACAAAAAGATGAACAGGCAAACGACAGTTTGCTTGATATTCATGCGTCTTAATCCATATCCAAGTGAGATACGTAACATAGTCCCAACCCTAACCAGTAGCGGTTCAGGTCCCCATCGTGACTGATTCGGTAGCATTTCTTCGTGACGTTCAGCTGACTCTGCCCTCCAAAGCGGGCAGCGTGGACATTCTGCGCGGCATCGATTTGGACGTGGCGCGCGGCGAAACCTTGGGCCTCGTGGGCCCATCGGGTTCCGGCAAAACCACGCTGTTGATGGTGCTCGCTGGTTTGGAGCGCGCCAGTTCTGGCGTGGTGAAAGTCGCCGATCATGATCTGAGCTCCTTAGATGAGGACGCTTTGGCTCTGTTTCGCCGTGATCATGTAGGTATCATCTTCCAGGCTTTCCACCTCATCCCCACAATGACCGCGCTGGAGAACGTGGCCATCCCGCTGGAATTCAAGGGCGATGAGGGAGCCTTTGCCCGCGCTGAGGATCGCCTGAAGCGGGTGGAACTGGGCCACCGCCTGCACCATTACCCCGGCCAGCTCTCCGGCGGTGAGCAGCAGCGCGTTGCGCTCGCCCGGGCTTTGGCCGCGGGCGCCAGCATGATTTTGGCCGACGAGCCCACGGGTAACCTTGATCAGGCCACCGGCAACCGCATCATCGATCTTCTCTTCACCACACAGCGCGAAACCGGCTCCACCCTGGTGATGGTCACCCATGACCCCGACCTTGCCGCACGCTGTGACCGCATTGCCCACATTGCCGACGGTCAGATCGGCGAGGTGGAAGTTCCGGCGGACAACCGCCGCAAAAGCGCATGAGTGTCGCGGAAACCAGCCCCACCAGTGGCTATACCACGAAAACACCGCAGGTGCGTTTAAGCTGGCTGAGCTCGCTTCAGCTCAGCTTCAGGATCGCCCTGCGCGAACTGCGCTCAGGCCTTCAGGGTTTTTACATCTTCCTCAGCTGCTTGACTTTAGGGGTCGCGGCGATTGCCGCCATCGGCTCCTTCTCTTCAGCCATTGAGACCGGCCTCAGCACTCAGGGCCGCACCATTTTGGGCGGCGATGTTGAGCTGCGCCTGGTTCACCGGCAGATGGATGCTGAAAAGCTCAGCTGGCTCCGCGGTCAGGGCAGTGTCATTGAAGTGGCCACCTTGAGAGCCATGGTCACCACCCGCGACGCCGGCGACCGGGCTTTGGTGGAATTGAAGGCAAGCGGCGGTGACTACCCTCTGTTCGGCGAGCTTGAACTTGTGAAGGGAGATTCCTTGAACGCGGCAATCGCCCAGCAAGACGGCAAGTGGGGCGCGGTGGCCGATCCTGCACTGGCCGAACGGCTGGGTGTAAAGGTGGGTGATGAGTTGGTGTTGGGAAACCTGACCCTCACCTTGCGCGGGCTGATCAAGCGCGAGCCTGACCGGGTTTCCGGCGGCTTCTTCTTCGGACCGCGGGTGATGCTCACCAAGCAGGCGCTGCTGGAAACCGGCCTCGTGCAGCCCGGCTCCCTCATCTACTGGCATTACAAGGTCAAACTTGGCGAGAACGCCACAGCCGAAGATATCTCCGCCTTCCAGAAGCGGCTGGAGGAGCAGTTTCCCGACGAAGGGTGGCGCGTGCGCTCCCGTGACAATGCGGCCCCAGGCACAAAGCGCTTCATCGACCGGCTGGTCCTGTTCCTCTCCCTGGTGGGCCTCACCGCGCTCATCGTCGGGGGCTTGGGAATCGGGAACGCGGTCAACAACTTCCTGGAAGCCCGTCGCCGCAACATCGCAATGCTCAAATGCATTGGCGCGCCGGCCACCTCCATTTTCCAGATTTACATGATCCAGGTGTTGCTGTTGGCCGCCATCGGCGTGTCGGTGGGGCTCACCCTGGGGCTGGTGTTGCCGATGATCTTGGCCCACGTGCTCAATGACGTGCTCCCCATCAAGCTCTCAACCGGGCTTTACGGTTTGCCCCTCTTCACCGCCAGCGCCTTCGGGTTCCTGATCACCATCGCAT
>JBCDIP010000348.1:0-4469 GCA_038748855.1 Pseudomonadota bacterium | reverse complement strand
GCGGTTTTAGCGAAACCGGGCTGAACCAAATCTGAGGGGGGAATTCACCTGGCGTTCATGTAAATGTGAACGGTTCGTGAGGGGTAAATCCCGCGCCCTTGCGCACGCGAGGACCTTCTGAGCCAAGGGAAAGGTGCGAGCTATGGGCCCTCGCTTTCGCAAGGGCGCGGGAGAGGTGGGTGGTTCGCCGTCTCTCTGTCATCACTATCCTCTCTTCGTCCTTACCGCCTTCCCTTCGCGGGGATGACGGGGTGTGCGTGGGTGATGACGAGGAGGGCGCGCGGCAAGCTACCGCTTCGCGCGCAACCGCCAGAACAGCAACAGCGCGGTGATGGAGAGGCCCACCACCATGCCCATCCAAATGCCTTCAGCCCCATAGTCCAGGACGAAGCCCAACAGGGCCGCCGTGGGGATGGCGACGCCCCAGTACACCAGAGCCGTGATCAGCAACGGCCCGCGGGTGTCCTTGTAGCCCCGCAAGGCGCCCATGCTGATGCCTTGCACCGTGTCGGCCACCTGGAACAGACCACCCACCGCCAGAACCGCCACCGCCAGCTGAAAGGCATCGGCGTTCTCCGGCTGGCTGGGATCCAGGATGAGGCTGATCAGCGGTGCGCCAAAGAACACGAACGCTGAGGCCGGGAGAATGGCGAGACACACCCCAAGGCCAAGCGCTGTCCGGCTGGACAGGGCCGCCAACTGATGGTCGCCGGAACCAATCGCCCGGCCCACTCGCACTGTGGCGGCCTGAGAGAGGCCAATGGCAACGGCAAAGGCGATGGCACAGTACTGGCCGGCCACGGCGTTGGCCGCCAGGGCGTTCGTGCCAAGAAGGCCCATCATTAAGGTGATCACCACGAACATGCCGGTTTCAGCCAGCTCTGTGCATCCGATCGGTAAGCCCAGCCGGAGGATCTCCGCGATCCGCGGCCATTCAATGCGCCAGATCCTGTGCAGCAAGCGGTAGCGGCGCATCCGCCGGTCCAGCGTCACAAAGCCGAGGAAGGCTATGAACGCGAACACGTAAACAATCGCCGTCGCCACGCCGGCCCCGTCGAGCCCCATGGCCGGAAAGCCGAAATTGCCGAACATCAGCGCATAGTTGGCAAGCGCGTTCAGGCCGATGCCAAGCGAATAGATCACCACCAGAGGCCGGGTGCGCCCATGGGCGGCCAGTTGCTCGCTGATGATGAAAAGCCACAGCCCGGGCAGAAGGGCGATCATCACATAGGAAAGATAGGACTGGGCGCTGGCCGCGAGCTTGGGCGCCTGATCCAGCGCGATCAGAATATGGTCGCTGTGCCACAGGATAAGCAGGCACGGAACGGCCAGTCCCACGGCCACCCAAGCGGCGGCGCGCACCGTGGGGCGAATATCCTTTGTGCGGCGTCCGCCCAGATGCTGGGCGAGGATCGGTGAAACCGCACCCAGAACGCCCATGGCGAAGTACTCAAAGTAGACGAAAAGGTGCCAGGCCAGGGACCCGGTCGCCAAGGCTTCCGGGCCGAGCCATCCCATCATCATCACGTCGGTGGAGATGGTGGCGATATAGGACAGATGCGTGAGGGTGAGCGGCAGCCCGAGGCGCAAAAGGGCAAGCGCTTCCGCGGTGCGCGGGGTGGAGCGAAAGAGGCTCAGGAGCGGCGAGAGGGGTGTATGGGACATGGGCAGACCGAATTGTTCGGGAGGTTAGCAAGCAGGAGGGCACGCGGCCTTGTTGCGTTGGCGGGTCTCGGCCAACGCGCGTTTGGGCCTTGTGCGGCGGGGTGTGCTAACGGGTGGTCTGCATAGGGTGAGGTATAGAGCAGTGTGTGTGGAAGCTCAAGTTGAGTTAAGGATGCTGTTCTGCGTCCTTGCGAAAGCGAGGACCTTCGCAGCTGAGGGATCGGTGTGAGCTATGGGCTCTCGCATTCGCAAGGGCGTGGGGTCAGTTAACCCGGCTTATAAACATTCTCCCGCGCCGCGCGGATATACTCCCGCCTGAGCTGGAGGGTGACCGGTCCCGGCTCCCCTGCTGCGATCAGCTTGCCATCAATCGTCCCCACGGGGTCCACATAGCTTGAGGCCCCGGTCAGGAAGGCCTCGTCCGCCCCATAAGCCTCCTCCAGAGTGATCTTGCGGGTCTCAATGGCAAGCTGTTCAGCCTCCGCCACAGCCAGCATGGATTGGCGGGTGATGCCATGCAGAATGTCGTTGCTCACCGGGCGGGCAATGATGGCTCCGTCCTTGACGATGAAGAAGCTCGTCGCCCCGCCCTCCGTGATGAAGCCGTCCGGTGCGATCATCAGCGCTTCGTCCGCTCCGGCCTCATGCGCGGCCGTCTTGGCCAGAACCTGTCCCAGCAAGTTGGAGGTTTTGATATCCCGCCGGGCCCAGCGCAGGTCCGGCGTTGAGTGAAGGCTGAGCGCCTTGGGCGCGTCATCAGCCCCTTGATGGTCTTGGGGCTGGGTGAAGGCGAAAACGTTGGGCACCAGGTCGGCGGAGTAGAGATAGTCCCGGTCCGCCGTGCCCCGGGTGATATGTAAATACATAAACCCCTCGTCCACGCCATTGCGCGCCACCAGCTCCATCAGAACGGCAAAGAACTCATCCTGGGTCATGGGTTCAGCCATGTTCAACTCCCCAAGCGAGCGGCGCAGGCGGGCCATGTGGCGGGGAAAATCGATGATCTGTCCGTCCAGGATGCCGAGGCCCTCATAGACCGCATCGGCGAACAACAGGCCCCGGTCGAAGATCGGCAGTTTGGCCTCGGTTTCGCGCACAAACGCGCCGTTCAAGTATACCGTCCGCTCCACGCATCGCTCCTTAGTCACAACAGATCCAGCCGCCTTGGTACGGCGCCCAAGACCTCTCACGCAACCTTAAAACGTGCAGTTAAGCTGGGAGGGCGGCCCGGCGGCGGTATTCGGCAAAGGAGATCAGTTCGCTGGTCGCCTCATCCCACAGACACAGGTGCACGCACCGCAAGCTGTCCCACAAGGTCAGCCGGCCCACCTGCTTCAGCTCAGGATAGTCGTTGAGCACCTGTGGCAGGCGGTGAAACGGAATGCGGCTAGAGAGGTGATGCACGTGATGAATGCCGATATTGCCGGTAAGCCACATCAGCGGGCGGGGCAGGTCGTAGTAGGAACTGCCACGCAAGGCCGCCTCTTCCCGGGACCACGTATCGCTGCGCGCCCAATGGGTGCCGTCGAACTGATGCTGAATGAAGAACAGCCAGACGCCCAGAGAAGAGCCCACTATCACCGTGGGCAGGTAGATGGTGAGGAACACATCAAGGCCCAGCCCAAAGATGATGGCAGCCCAGAGAGCTGCCGCGCACAGATTGGTGAAAATCACACTGCGGAGCGGCAAGCCACCCATCTTGCGCACATCGGTCGGAAACCTCTGGCGGATGATGAACATGTAGGCCGGGCCGATGCCGAGCATCACCAGGGGGTGGCGGTAAAGGCGATACTTCAAGCGCTCCCAAGAGCTGAGCTCGCTGTATTCCTCAACGGTCAGCGTATCAATGTCGCCAAGACCCCGCCGGTCCAGATTGCCGGACGTTGCGTGATGCTGGGCGTGGGAAAAGCGCCAATAGTCATAGGGCGTGAGCGTGATCACCCCAAGAGCGCGCCCAAGCCAATCGTTCGCCTTACGGGAGGAAAAGAAAGAGCTATGGCCGCAATCGTGCTGCAGCAGGAAGAGGCGCACCAGAAACACTGCGGCCGGCACGGTTGCCAAGATGGCTAGCACTGGGTGGACCTGCAAAAGGATCCAGGCCAGCACGCACGACCCCGCAAAGGGCAGCACTGTGGTGAGTAGTTCTATGATGGCCTGGCGATCATCAGGCAATTGGTAGGATGCCAACCGCGCGATCCAAGACCGTGAGCTGCCGCTCACGCGGATTTTCTTTTCACTTATGTCGAACTTTCTAAGTAGCGGTTGCCTATCGCCATCCCCATTGGATCAATGCGCTATAGCACGAGGAGGCCTGCTTTGGTCAAAGGGATTTGGCCAATTGGTGTAAAAATATCCGTGAAGGCGCGTGTGATCATTAAGCTTAGGGCAGCGGTGACTTTATCTAGCGGGATTCACTTTGACCCTTTATGTTGCAGCGCAATGAGCATTTGGGAAAAAGTGGCCGCACTCCTGGCCGATGGGGCTCAGACCCTCTCAAACTGGCTGCGCACCGGCGAGCCGGAGGAACAGGTGGCGTTCACCATCGGCGTGATCGCCCTGGGTGCCAAAATGGCCAAGGCTGATGGCGTGGTCTCTGAGGCCGAAGTTGCCGCGTTCAAGCAGGTGTTCACGGTGCATGACGAGGAGCTGGCGAACGTCGCCCGGGTCTTCAATCTCGCAAAGCAGGATGTGGCCGGCTATGACGCCTACGCCAGGCGTCTGGCGCGGCTGTTCAAGGATAAGCCGGAGGTGCTGGAAACCGTGCTGGACGGCCTTTTTCACATCTCCAAGGCCGATAACGTGGT